>JAQBYB010000057.1 GCA_027624235.1 Pseudomonadota bacterium
ACCAGATGAGCCAGATCCTCCTTTAGATCAGGCCGTTGATTGTTCCAATTTATATGACGACGGACAATCAGGGACATCGGTTTCTCCTGTTGGCGGGGAGGCGTTTTCCGTTGCGGATACCATACAGTCCTACTGTCGCACGGTCATATTCGGAAACGACATGAGTCTAAGCAAATAATGAATTTTGGTTATGCCTGTTGGCCCTCTACGGTTTTTTCAGGCAACAAATAACGATGGAGAGTAGGTAATGGATAACGGCATCTGGGCGACCTGGTATGACCTAGCGGACGATGCCAATAGCCCTGGGCGGGACGCCTTCCTCGATTGGCTGCACGGTGACTACCTGCCGGGGATACAAAGCCGCGCGGGCATCGCCTGGGCGGCGCATTACCAGATCACCGGCGGCGGCGCCAAGATGCAGGAAATCCATGACAAACTCGCCCGCGCCGAAGGCGACGATATCGGCACCGGCACACAATTTCTGATGCTGGCCGGGGCCGCGTCTCCGCATGTTTTTGCCGACCCCCGCATCGACGAATGGGAAGCCCGCCAGGGCGAACCGGCGAAAAGCATGCTGGCCAAGCGCATCGGCACCCGGACCAGCATTTTCACGCAGGAAGAATTCGTCACCGGGCCTGAGTTCGATGCGCGCCCCGCCTGCTCGACTCCCGGCCCGGCCATTCAAATGGGCAGCTTCCGGACCCGCACCGTTGCCGATGAATTCGATCTGGCGGCGTGGTACGCGCAATACCGGCTGCCCAACATGTCGCGCATGCCGGGCTGCATCGCCACCCGCAAACTGGTATCGGTCGCCGGTTGGGCCAAACATTCGGTGATGTACGAATTCACTTCCCTCGACGCCCGTCAGCAGCATTTCCAGAACCATGAATCCCTGGCCCTCAATAAGGCCGAATGGACCAATAAAATCATCACCTACACCATCCACGCGCCGGGATCGCCCAGCGTCGGCAAGCGGATTTGGCCCCCCGTGAACGAGTGAGGTCGTTGATTGAGTCCGCGCCCATAAAAAAATGGCACCCCCGGTTACGGGGATGCCATTCTCTTAGGAAGCAAACGGAAGGTTATTTCGTCAGGCTCGTGATCAGCTCTTTGTAGGTCTTGCTCTGCCCGGGACGGAGTTTGTCGTAGTCCGGCCCGTTGATGAAATTCGTGGTTTCGCCGATTTTTTTGATCATATTTTTATAGGTCTTGTCGCCCTGCAACTTGACCAGGGCGTCCTGGATCTTTTTCAGCCGGTCGGCGGGAATCCCCTTGGGCGCCATGATGATACGGCGCATCGAGCCGAGGTCATCGGAATACCCGGATTCGCCGAACGACGGCACCCCCTTGAACATGCCCTTGGAGCCACTGGCCAGGACGCGCACTTTGTCGCCCTGGGACACAATGCCGGACGGGAACTGCAGGGTGAAATCGGCCTCGCCGGCCAGGAACCCACGCATGGAGGGTCCGCCGCCTTTGTAGGGAACCATGGTTACCTTGATGCCGGCTTCCTTGAACAAGCGGACCGCGGGAACGTGGACGGCGCCCCAAACGCCGCTGTGGGCGAATTTCAGCTTGCCCGGATTGGCCTTGGCGAAATCAACCAAGTTCTTCAACGTTTTGAACGGGCTGTCGGCGCGGACGATCAACGAGGCATCATTGGAATTTAACTGCGCCACCGAGACGAAGTCCTTGTTGGTGTCGTAAGGAAGCTTCTTCACGTGTTGTTGCAGTTGATCGTAATAGTTATGGGTGAAAATCAGCGTATACCCATCAGCCTTGGCATGGGCTGCGGCGGCGGTGCCGGTTTGGCCGCTGGCGCCGGGCATCAGCTTGACGATCATGGCATTGCCCAGATAGGAGGGCAGAATGCTGGTAAACACGCGGGCATTGAGATCATGGGACCCCCCCGCGCCCAACGGCAGGATGAGGGTGATCGGTTTTTCAGGGAATTCAGCTTTGACGCTGCCGGCGCCTAGTCCAAAAACCAGAGCCGCACCCAAAAACATCAGTGAAATCTTACGGAACGTCATCGTGGAATCTCCCTGTGGTTGTCTCTGTTTAAAACGGTTTTTTTAGGTTCCTTGATTACCATAAATCTTACGGGGAAGGGACTATGAAAGAAAATGCATAATCCGCCTTATTCTATGACGGAATTTCATCGGAAAGCTTTGCCGCCACTTCGTTGCGCAGGCGCGAACTTCTTCGCCACAACATATAGGTAAGAAAGGGCGTGCCAATGATAATGGCCGCCGTGATCGGGCGCTCGAAGAACAGGTACTGCGCCAGGTTCCCCTGCGCCAGGACCATCGTTTGACCGAAGGAATATTCCAGTTCCTTGCCCAGGATAAAGGCCATCACCATGGGCGTCACATCAAACGATAGTTTCTTGACCAAATACCCGAAGGCGCCGAAGCCAACCAGAACCAACAGGTCGAAGGGGTCCGAACGCGGCACGTACGATCCGGCGAAGGCGAAGACCACGGTCAGCGGCAGCAGGATCGATTTTCTGATGGTCACGACTTTGGCAAACAGGGGAATGGTGAAATAGCCGATAATCAGGAAAAGAATGTTGGCAAGGACCATGGCCACCAGAATGGCGAAAACCAGCGGCCCTTGTTCGACCATCAACTGCGGTCCGGGGCGCAAGCCCTGGGCGATGAAGGCGCCGATCAGGATAACGGTGATGTTGTCGCCGGGGATGCCCAAGGTCAGCAGCGGCACCATGGTCGGGCCGTTGACGGCGTTGTTGGCGGCCTCGGCCGCGGCGATGCCTTCCAGTTCGCCCTTGCCGAATTTTTCCGGCGTTTTCGAGGCGTTCTTGGCCGCCGCATAGCCCATGAACGCGGCAACCACCTGGCCGATGCCGGGCACCACGCCGATCACCGTGCCGATCATGGTGGACCGGCAAATGGTCCTGAAACAGCTGCGGAATTCCTCGAAGGTCAGCGGCCCGCCTTCCCGGGAATTGATGGTCTGCTTGATCATGCCGGTCGCCCTGTTTTCAATGGCGATCAGGATTTCCGGAAGCGCATATACGCCGATCAGCATCGGCAACAGCGGAACGCCGGCGCGGAATTGGAAAATATCGAAGGTAAAACGCGACAACGCCCCGATCGGGTCCTGGCCGACCATGCCGAGAAACAGGCCGACGACCATCATCAAAAGGCCTTTGACGAACACCCCCGATGATGTCGCGGCAATAACAATCAACGCCAGAAACAAAATCGCCATCAATTCCGGCGGCCCTACTTTCAGGGCAATCAGGGCGATCGGGCCGATGAACATGATGGTCACGATATCGCTGGAAAGATCGCCGAAGGCCGAGGAAAACAAGGCCATCTCAAGCGCCTTCCTGCCCTTTCCCTTTTTGGTCAGGGCGGGGCCGTCGAAGGTTGTCGCCACCGACGCGCCGGTTCCCGGCATAGAGACCAGAATGGCCGGAATGCTGCCGCCATAGATGCCGCCTTTATAAACGCCAAGCAGGAACGGAATGCCAATCAGCGGCTCAAGGAAGAACGACAGCGGCAGCAGAATGGCCATCGCCATGACCGTGGTGAACCCCGGCAGGGCGCCGACGAACATGCCGAGCATCAGGCCGACACCCATCATCGCCATGGTGTCCCAGCGCATCGCCATTTCCACACCCAGTAAGAAGCTATCCCACATCGCTTTTTTGTCCCCTTACGGCGGTCTTTTTTTGTTACAGAAGATAAAGCCGGGTCAGCGGCGTATCGATCGGAAATGGCGGCAGCGACGTCGCCAGTAAATTCGTAAAGACGAAGAAGATGGAAACCGGGATCACGATGCTGATCGCCGCCGTCAGGCCATAACTTCGGTTGCCGAAGAACGTCGACAGCGCGGCGATGACAACGGCGCTGGAGACGACGAAGCCGATCTGCATCATCAACGGGCCGTAGACGGACATCATCACCAACGTTACCAAAACATTGGCGATGGCCTGGCGGTCCAGGTTTTTAAATTTGTTTTTTTCATCAATGGAAAAACTTCTGAAAAAAAGCCAGACCCCGAGCCCGCCAAATCCAATGGCGGCCAGTCGCGGGAACAGGTTCGGTTTGAGGGCGTTTACGTTTTCATCCAAAACGAACAACGGCTTTTCGATTTGACCGGGAATAATCAGGAACAGAACGGCGGACGCGACAACGAACAAAACGCCGAAAACGGTATTGAAGTTAAACCCGTGCGCCGGGCCGGTTTGCTGCTCAACATTTTCCTCGGTCGGCTCCACCTTTTAATCCCCCCCCCTGCCAAAGACGTTCGGTTCTTATAATTTTTTCCGATTTAGACCGGCGCCGCCTCGGAGATATCCCTGGCGTTCATGGGCAGCGGAACCGGCTCGTTGCGTTCGGCCGACAGGTCGGCGGCCATGTAGACCTCCATCACCTTGCGCGCTTGTTCGGGCGTCACCATCACCGGGCGGTCATAGGTCACGGCTTCCAGGAAATGAATCGTTTCGGCGTGCATGGGGCCGGCAAAAACATGTTCCACCTGTTCGCCGGGCATCGTCGACATGGGATGAACGATGCCGCCGTCCATGGTCGTCAGCATGACGTCCTTGTGGCTGTCGTCGATCATCAAGGCGCCCTTGGAGCCGACGAATTCGATCGTCGTCGTCGAAAAATTGGGGTACGCCGGCGGCATGATCCAACCGGCGCCGACGGTCAGCACCGTGCCATCGTCCATGGTCACGATAATCCACATGCAATCTTCGACACCGTGGGTCGGGCGCATCACCTTGTTCACGGCTTGCGCATAGACGCGGATCGGTTTCGCCGGTTCCATGCACCACAGCGCAAAATCGAGGTCGTGGGTGGCCTCCATCGCCGCCGGGGAAAGCTTGATCCGACCGCTGATCTTGTTGCCCAGATTACGGCTGATATGGCGGCTGATCAGGGCGCTGACGGGCTCGCCCAGGGTGCCGTCGTTGAGGCTTTTTTTGACGAAGGCGAACTTGGGATTGAACCGCTGCGAATAGCCGATGGTGAATTTCAGGTTGTTGTCGCGGGCCAGATCGACCAGCTCATCGGCTTCTTTCAGGGTCAGGGAAATCGGTTTTTCGAGAAAAACGTGCTTGCCCGCCTTCAAACAATCAAGCGCCATGGGAAAGTGGGTCACTTCCGGGGTCGCCGAGATCATAAAGGCGTCGATGGCGTCGTTGGCCAACAATTCCTTGTAATCCGTGGTTGCCGTCTTCGGCCCGGTTTGCTTGGTCACCTCGTCAAGTCGCTGTTGATTGATTTCGGCAATATGCAGCTCATCCACCAGCGCACTGTTGGCGCAGGTGTTGGCGCGGATGCCGCCACACCAGCCGGTCCCGATGATGCCGACGTTGATCCGTTTCATTCTTGTGTATTCCTCCCGAACGTACCCACCCACCCTGGTTTGCCTAGGGTCGGGTTCCAGAATGTCATGCTAAAAGCTCCGGTGTATGAAATAAAATTCTAAATAAGGCTTATAATATGCTAGTATTGCATAACGGCGCGGCGCCGACTACGATACGCCGGACTGGGACCTGGGGAATACCAAGATGAAACTGAGGCAACTGGAAGCCCTGCGCGCTGTTGTCGCCAGCGGCACCACGACCCAGGCGGCGGATTTGCTGGGCCTGACCCAATCGGCGGTCAGCCGCCTGATTACCCAATTGGAAACCGAACTGGGCCTCAACATTTTTGACCGCCGTCATGGCCGGCTCAGGATCACGCCGGAAGGCCAGCACTTCTATGATGTCGTCAAAAAACTGCTGTCGGGCATTGACCAGATCACCGCCACGGCGCGCGACATTCGCACGCTCAAGACCGGCGCGCTGAGGATTATCGCAATGCCGGCGCTGGCCTACGGCCTGTTGCCGAAATCCATCGCCGACATCAACAAGCAGTTCCGGCAAATCAAGATTTCCGTGGAAATGGGCACCCGGCCTGACGTCGAGGAAGGGGTGGAGACCGGGCAGTTCGATTTCGGCATCGCCACCTTGCCGATCAACCGCCAGGGCATTGATGTGGAACCGTTGTTCACCGCCGCCGGAGTCTGTGTCCTGCCCAAGGGGCATGCGCTCGCCAAAAAATCGGCAATCGTCGCCGAGGATTTGGCCGATCTTCCTTTTATCTCGATGAATTCCGGATCTCTTTTGCGCTACCAGACCGATGAGCTGTTCGGACGATTGGGCATCCACCGCATCCTCAGCGTCGAGGCGCCGTCGACGTTACTGGCAACCAACCTCGTCGCCATGGGCCTGGGCGTTTCCATCGTGCATTCCTTCATCGCCACGGCCTATGGCGACAAGGTTATTTCCAGACCCTTTACGCCGACGATCAGCTACGAATATGGATTGCTTTTTCCGGCATCCCAGACCCGATCGCAGATCACCACTGCGTTCGTCAAAACGCTGCGGGAGAATCTCGGCATAAAATAGAACCTTGGATTTAAGCCGGAATCCAGCGGACCACGCCGGCGACACCGTCCACGGCGACCTGGCCGCCGTCGGGAATTCTGGTGGTTGCATCCAACACCCCCAATACCATGGGAATGCCGCGTTCCCGCGCCAGCGACGCCAGATGCGTGGTCGAGCCGCCAAGTTCGGCGACGACGCCGGCGACCTTGGGCAGCACCTGACTCAAGGCCGGTCCGGCAACCTTGGTCACCAGCACATCGCCCGGCGCGACACGGCCGAGCTCACACTCACAATTGATGACGCAGGCCCGGCCAGTGCCCCAGCCGACACCGGCCCCTTGGCCTTTGATGCCTGGATGACGTTCCCAGATTTGATCGGGCGCCGGCGCCGGTTCCGTGTGCAGCGGGCGGGCTTGCAACATCTTGATGCCGGCCTCATCCATCGCCCATTCGATTTCGACGGGGCCGCCCTTCAGGCCTTCCGCGACTTTCATCATGGCGCCCAGTTGCTCGGCTTGCGCGACGCTCAGGCACGCTTCCGACACCTGATCTTCGGCAACCGCTTTCGTCGTCGGGACGCTATGGTGGGCGCAATGAATGGTGTGGCTTTTGCGCCCGGTCTGGGTATCGACCAGCTTGCCGTCTGCGTTGAGGTCATAGCGGTCCGGCACGACTTCGCCCTGGGCAATGGATTCGCCAAGGCCCCAGGTCGCCGTCACCGACATGCCGCCGTCGGCGGTCTGGCTCAATCCGCCGCCGGACGCGATGGCATGGATCAGCGGCTGCACCAGCACCGACATCGCCGTATCGGTGGCCTTGATGTTCTTGCCGTCCATATAGCGCAGCGCCCGCGACGACCACAACGCACCCCAGCAGGCTTGCACCGTGGTCAGAAAATCTTTTTCGTTCTCGATGCCTAAATAGGTCTGGAACTGGCCGGCGAAAGACGATCCTTCGGTGTCTTCCATCAGCGAAGATGAGCGCACCGCCACCAACATGCCGGTCTCCCCGGTCAAATCCCGATAGGCCTGAAGAAGCGGTTCCTTGATCGCGTCGATCATCGGCGCGTCGAACATCGCGATTCTAAGCTGCGAGATGTAGGGCCGGGCCTCGAAGAATTCCAGGCTCACGGCCTTTTCCGCCACTTCGGTGAGGCCTAAGGACTCGACCTGGTCCAGATAGGCTTCGGCGCTCAGGCAAAAACCGCCCGGCGTCGGCAGCCCGGCATGATCCAGCGCCGCCTGGTTGGCGGCCTTGGGACCGAAACGACCGGCGTCTTCCGCCGCCGGGTCGGACAAGGAAACGATATAGTCGCTCATGGCATCCTTTAATCGAGTCATTCTTAAAAACGGGCGGCCCGGACTGATCTCAGCCCGAGCCGCACCGAAAAATTACACCGATATTCGGCGCAGGCTACATCGGAACATACATAATCTTATCGACCGGGAAGTTGGAAATGATTTCGACTTCGTCATTGTGGACGATCAGCATTTCCTCGATCCGGACACCGTACCGATAGGTCTTGCCGTGCTGAGTCTCCAACGCGAAGACCATGCCTTCCTTGATCTCGACCGGGTGATCCAGCGACCAAATGCGCGAAATCACCGGCGGATCATACTGGGCAAGGCCGAGGCCGTGGCCCCAAAGGTTCGCCGCCGCCTGGTCTTCTTCATCGTAGCCCCAGGCTTCTTTCGCCGACGGCCATTTCGAAGCGATTTCCCTGGTCGTGGTGCCGACCTTCACCGCCTCGATGGAATCATACAGCCAGCCCAGCGCCTGTTCATAGGTGTCGTTCATTTCCTGGGTCGGCGGCTTGCCGACGCAGTAGGTGCGGTAGTAGCACGACTTGTAGCCGTTCCACGTCAATGCCGCCAAATCCATGAACACCATATCGCCCGGCTGGATAATACGGTCGGTGAAGTTGCGCCAGTTCGGCCAGGTGTTGGGGCCGGATGACACGATCACGTCCTCGACGTCTTCCATGCCGGGGACCGAATACAGATATTCCATGATGTGCGCGGTCACCTGATTTTCGGTGATGCCGGGGCGCAGGAACTTCATGGTTTCGTAATGCGCCGCATCGCCGATGGCGGCGACGATGCGCATGCATTCCTGTTCATCGACGTTTTTGATGGCGCGCGCTTCCATCATCGCCGACATGCCGTCGACCCAGGTGATGCCGGCTTTCTCAAACGCGCCGATCATGTTGATGTCGATGAAGTCGACGCCGAGCTTTTCGCCGGCAACGCCGAAGCGTTTCATTTCTTCTAAGATGGCGTTGGTGAATTTTGTCACCTGTTGTTCGGACGCGCCACCGGCGGCGCCTTTGATCCAGGCATAGGAATAGCGAATGTTTTCTTCCGGGATCCACGGCGAATGGCGTTGAATTTGGGCGCCGATGTCGCCTTGTTCGAACAGCACCGGGGCGGCGTCGCCACACAGAAGCGCATAACGCAGGCCGGGTTTAAGGCGGTTCCAGCCGGGTGTCAGGGTCGACGTGATGTAACGACAGTTTTCGTCGTACATGCACAGCATGGCGCCCAATCCGTGGGCCTTCATCCGCGCCCGGGCGCTTTCAAGTCTGTACTTGCGCAGACGGTCCCAGTTAACCTTCTCCTGCCAGTCGGTTCCGGTGATGCCGAAATTCGCGGTGCCGTGTCTCATGATATCCCCTCTGCCTTTAGCGATAGGCGATTGCTATTGATAAATTTGGATTGGTCAAACCCGGTTAATTCGAATTTCTCAACGTAGCAGGTTGCCAAAAAAAAACGCAAGACACTCGGCCCGCCAAATACATGCTAATTTCTCATTGCAATAGGCAAATTTGGAATTTTAAATCATACCTCGTTGCTTCTAATGTTTTCGGTATATAATTTAAGTGCCGTGCGTCAACCACCAGGAGACGCATTTCCGAAATAATCATAACGATCATTCTATACTCAGGAGCTTTCATTCATGACCGATAAACCGTGGGAAACAGATAACTGGTTCACCAGTTCCTGGAACTTCGAAGATGAAGTAACGGCGGATTTCAAATTCCCCGACAACATCAAGATTCATGACGTCACCCTGCGCGACGGCGAACAGCAGACCGGCATCGCGTTTAGCAAGGATGATAAAATTCGCATCGCCGAGGGCCTTGCCGAAGCCGGGATTCACCGGATCGAGGCCGGTTTGCCGGCGGTGTCCAAGGATGATTTCGACGCCATTTATGAGATCAACAAGCGCAATCTCGGCCCCGAAATTTATTCGTTCTGCCGCTGCATGAAAGGCGACATCGACGCCTCCGTGGACTGCGGCGTCAAGGGCCTGATTATGGAAGTCCCGGCCAGCACCCATCTGATCGAGCACGCCTATAAATGGCCGCTGGAAAAGGCCGTGGAACTGTCCATCGAAGCCACCGCCTACGCCCACGAAAAGGGCCTCGAAGTGGTATTCTTCCCGATCGACTTCTCGCGTTCGGAAATCAACTGGGTGATGGACCTGATCCTGAAGGTCGCCGACGAAGGCCACATGGACGCGCTCGCCCTGGTCGATACCTTCGGCGTCGTCTCCCCGCACGCCATGAAGTACTTCGTGCAGCAGGTGAAAAAACGGATTCCCGCGGGCACCCGTCTGGAAACCCATTTCCACCAGGATTTCGGCATGGGCGTCGCCAACACCATCATGGCTCTGGCCGAGGGCGCCGAAGTCGTCCATTCGACGGTTCTGGGTCTCGGCGAACGGGCCGGCAACGCGCCGACCGAAGACGTCGCCATGGCGTTGTTGACCATGTACAACATCGATATCGGGCTCAACTACGACAAGCTGTATCCGCTGGCAAAGCTGGTTCAGGAAATTGCCGGCGTCGCGGTGCCGTCCAACCGTTCGGTGGTTGGCGATCAGCTGTTCCAGGTTGAATCCGGCATCATCGCCAACTGGTTCAAAAACTGCGGCATCGAGCACCAGACCGAATTGTTCCCGTTCCGGCCGGAATTTGTCGGCCAGCCGACGGCCGATGTCGTCATCGGCAAGGGCAGCGGCATGGACACCGTCAACATCTGGCTGGAACGCTTACAAATTAAAGCCAACGAAAAACAGGCGATGGCCATCCTGGCCGCCGTCAAGGGCGCCGGGTTGGCGAAGAAAAACCTGTTGACGGTTGATGAATTCAAGGTCATCGCCAACGACACCATCGCCGCCGTGGCCTAGTAAAAATTAGGAGCAGACCTTGATTTAAAGGCCGCAAGAGCCAACCTGTTCCTTATGTGAAAACATACCGCCGCCGCGGGGAATGCCCCGGATTGGGATGTTTCCCGCGGCGTTTGGTTTTATTATCCCGGCATTAAGCCCGGCATTTTGCTGAGGGGGACAGACGTGAGGCCTTTTGACTATGTGGCGCCAAACACCGTCGATGAAGCGGTTGCCATCTTGGCCGAGAACGGCCCCGGTGCCCGGCTGCTGGCCGGCGGCACCGATTACGTTGTCGACCTCAAGCATTCCTCCAAGGCTCCCAAGATTGTCGTCGATATCTCTAGAATTTCAGAATTCAGCCGCATCGAGATGACCGATCAGGGGCTGCGCATCGGCAGCGGCGTCACCCATACGGAAATCATGGACTCCGCCCTTATCGCCAAGCACGCGCCGGCCATGCAGGAAGCGGCGCTGACCATCGGCGCCGTTCAGACCCGCAACCTGGGCACCTTGGGCGGCAATCTTGTTACCTGTGTGCCGTCCCTGGACAGCGGCCCGGTTCTGATCGCGCTCGACGCGGCGGTTACCATTGCCGGGCCTCAAGGCAAAAGGACGATGACGCTGGCTGATTTTTTTGTCGGTCCGCGCAAAACCGCGCTTGAACCGGCCGAATTGCTGACCGATATCGTGATCCCCAAGGCAATGCTCGGGCGCGGCTGTTCGTTCCGCAAGTTCGGTCTGCGCAATGGCCAGGCCCTGGCCCTTGTTAACGTCGCCGCCAGTATCAATTTGGAGAAGGCAAAGCTGTCCGATGTACGGATTGCGCTTGGCGCGGTGGCGCCGACGGTGATCCGCGCGATAAAGGCCGAAAATTTGCTGAACGGCAAGGCGCCGTCCGATGATCTTTTTACGGAGGCCGCCGAGATGGCGGCGACGGAGGCCAAGCCGATCAACGATTTCCGCGCCTCGGCCAGCTACCGGCTGGATTTGATCCGCGCCGGCGCCAAACGGGTTCTCGCCGAAGCGCTTGAACGCGCCCAGGCGTAAAGCAAGAAAGAAGGAACGGGGTTGATGGACGTCACGATCACAATCAACGGCAAGGAAATGACCGCCGGCATTGCCGCCGAAACGACGCTGCTCGGCCTATTGCGCGACACCATGAGGCTGACCGGGGCAAAATTGGGCTGCGATGTCGGCGACTGCGGCGCGTGCACGGTGATGGTCGACGGCAAGTCGGTCAATTCCTGCCTGATGCTGGCGGCCCAGGCCAACGGCTGCGAGGTGACGACCATCGAAGGTCTCGGGGATTACGATCACCTGCACCCCTTACAGGCGGTGTTCGAGCAGGCATCGTCTTTTCAATGCGGTTTCTGCGCGCCGGGCATGATTATTTCCGCCAAGGCGCTGCTCGACAGCAATCCGAAACCGACAAAATATGAAGTTCGCGAAGCGTTGGCGGGCAACCTGTGTCGTTGCACCGGCTATACCAAGATCATCGATGCGGTCATGGAAATCAGCGGGCAATCCGCCTGACGCTCACGGATAAGGCTAGGATAAATAGGGGAACATCATGGCGCCAAAAGTCACCGTCAAAGAACGCAAAAAACCGCTGGAATCCCTGAAGCAGGCGGACAACGGGCCGTTGCCTGCGGTTTTACGGGATATCGGCAACGGCCTGCTGCCGCTGACACCTGAGGTCAATAAGCAGACCCCCGCCGTCGGCCAGCGGGTGACGCGCCCCGACAGCCGCCCGCATGTTCTGGGCAAAACCATCTACATCGACGACATGACCTTCCCCAACATGTTGCACACCAAAATCCTGCGTAGTGAATACGCGCACGCCAAAATCCTCAGCATCGATGTCAGCGAGGCCGAGAAAATGCCCGGCGTCGTCGCCACCCTGACCGGCAAGGAAATCCCCGTCGTCACCTTCGGGCCGTCCTATCAGGACCAGCCACTGCTCGCCGTTGATAAGGTCCGCCACCTGGGCGACGGCGTCGTTGCCGTCGCCGCCGAAACCGAACAACAGGCGCAAGACGCCCTGGCCAAGATCAAGGTTAAGTATGAGCCGCTGGAAGTGGTTCTCGATCCCTTGGAGGCGATGAAAGACAGCGCCCCCAAAATTCACGGCGACAGCAACGTCTACGCCACCAAGACCATTATGAAAGGCGACGTCGAAAAGGCGCTGAAAGAAGCCGATCATATTTTCGAAGGCCAATTCAGAACCCAAATGGTCGAACACGTGCCGATCGAGCCCCATGCCGCCATCGCGCTGTGGGAGCCCACCGGCGACCTGCATGTCTATTCATCGCTGGGCCGGATCACCTTGGGCCGCGCCGACATCGCGCGCACGCTGGACATGCCGATGAACCGAATTCGCGTCACCGCGACCATCGTCGGCGGCAATTTCGGCGGCAAAAACGAAATCACCCTGGAGCCGATTTTGGCCTTGTTGGCGAAAAAATCCGGGCGCCCGGTCAAGGGCGTGTTTACGCGCGAGGATGAATTTATCTCATCGACGACGCGCCACCCCTTCGTCATGGATTACACCACCGGCGTCACCAAGGACGGCATCATCGTGGCACGCAAGGTGCGCATCGTCTGTGACGGCGGCGCCTACTGTTCGTGGAGCGAGACGACGTTGGGCAAGGGCGCCATCCTTTCCGTCGGGCCTTATAATATCGACAACATCAAGGTCGAGGCGTCTGCGGTCTACACCACCAAGACCACCACCGGCGCCATGCGTGGCTTCGGTGCGCCGCAGGTCTGCTTCGCCTATGAATCGCACATGGATGACATCGCCAAGGCGCTGGGCAT
The DNA here is from genome assembly GCA_027624235.1 of Pseudomonadota bacterium. Lineage (GTDB taxonomy): Bacteria > Pseudomonadota > Alphaproteobacteria > Rhodospirillales > Casp-alpha2 > Casp-alpha2. The sequence goes on from JAQBYB010000057.1 coordinate 13,399, forward strand.
TGATCCGTTGGAAATTCGCCTTAAGAACGCCTTCCACGAAGGCTCGATCAGCCCTACCGGACAGGTCCTGCACAGCGTCGTGGTCAAGGAATCGCTGCACACTGCCGCCGAACAGTTCGGCTGGAAAGAGGAGCGGAAAAACAAGCGTCGCGGTCGCGGCATCGCCTGCATGTGGTATCCCATCGGCTTCACCGTCGCCGCCAACGCCAGCGCCGCCGTCGTCAAGGTTAATGAAGACGGCACCGCCACCGTGCTGACCGGCACCGTGGAGACCGGCCAAGGCTCGCTGACGGTGTTGGGCCAAATCGCCGCCGAGGAATTGGGCATCGCCGCCGACGACGTCAAGGTGGTGTCCGCCGACACCGACACCACCCCCATGGATACCGGCGCCATCGCCAGCCGCACCACCTATGTGACCGGCAACGCCATCATGCTGGCGGCGAGAAAAGCCAAGATGATTCTTTTCAAGACGGCGGCGCCGATGCTCGGCGTCAAGGCCGAACAACTGGAAGCCCGCGACCGCAAAATCCAGGTCATGAACTTCCCGCAAAAGGCCCTGTCCATCGGCGACGTCGCCCACCATGCCCAGTTCGTCAATGGGGAACCGGCGTTGGGCAGCGCATCGTTCAACCCGCATACCGTCGCCATGGACCCGGCAACCGGACAGGGTAAGCCCTTCGGCACCTACGTCTACGCCACCCAGATCGCCGAGGTCGAGGTCGACGAAGAAACCGGTGTGGTCGATGTTCTGCGCATCGTCGCCGCCCACGACTGCGGCACGCCGATCAATCCGACCTTGGTCGAAGGCCAGGTCGAAGGCGGCATTTCCATGGGCGTCGGCTTGGCGCTGTATGAGGAAATGCTGTTCGACGCCAACGGCAAGCAACTCAACCCCAACCTCACCAACTACATCATGCCGACCAGCCTCGACATGCCCGACGTTGAGGTCCACATCGTCGACAATTTCGACCCCTCCGGGCCGTTCGGGGCCAAGGGCGTCGGCGAGCCGACCTCGGTGCCGACGGCGGCCTGCATCATGAACGCCATCTTTGACGCCGTTGGTGTGCGCATCACCAGCCTGCCGGCGACCGCCGAAAAGGTGCTCAAGGCGATTCAGGAACGAGACAAGGCGCAGCCTAAGAAGATCGCCTCCTGATTTTCTTCGACCCGCTTTATTGCCAATGTGAATGCTGTAGACTTTACTCTGTACATCAAGCGCGGGGGGGCAAACCATGACGGAAACCATAGGCTTTATCGGCTTGGGCGTACTCGGCTCCGCCATGGCCGGAAACCTTGTCAAATGCGGGTTCGCGGTGATCGGCCACGACAGTGCGCCGGAAAAAATGGCCGCCCTTGAGGGTGAAGGCGGACAATCGGCCGTCTCGCCCAAGGACGTCGCCGATCGATCCGATGTCATCATCCTGTGCCTGCCGACGGCGGACGCCCTGCGCGACGTGGTCGGCGGTAAAGACGGGCTCAAGGACGGCGGCGGCGAAGGCCAGATCATCCTTGAAGTCAGCACGTTTGCTATCGCCGATAAGGAAAAGGCCAGGGACGTGCTGGCCGCCGCCGGCAAGATTCTTCTCGATTGTCCGGTCAGCGGCAACCGCATCCTGGCCCTGAAACGGCAACTGACCGCGTTTGGCAGCGGCGACAAGGCGGCCTATGAGGCGGTCGAACACATCATTGCCGGGTTTGCGCATCGCGCCTTTTATGTCGGCGATTTCGGCTGCGGCATGAAGATGAAATTCTGCGGCAATATCCTCAATCTGGTTCATAACAGCGTCGCCGCCGAAGTCATGGTGCTCGGCATGAAGGCCGGGCTCGACCCCGAAATGATCCACAAAGCCATCAGCGGCAGCGGTTCCAGTTCTTCCATGTTCGAGGTCCGGGGCGCCCTGATGGTCAACGAAGAGTACGACAAAGAGGGCATGAATTTTTCCATTCCCTTAAAAGATTCGCGCCTGATCAGCGCCCACGCCGCCGATCATCTGTGCCCGATTCCGATCTATCAGGCGGCGTTGCAGCCCTATTATGCCGCCGTCGCGCAAGGCCACCATGACGAGGATGCCTCGGCGGTGTGCGCGGCGCTGGAACGGGCCGCCAACTACACGCGGCCTAAAAACAAAAAGAAATTCTGATGGCCGCCAACCCGGAGAACATTTTATGACGTCCCCACATCGTATTCCCGCCGAACGGCTACGGGGCTTCATCGCCGAAGCCTTTGAAGCCGTCGACATTCCCCCCGACGATGCCGGGACCATCGCCGACCTGATGACCCGCATCGACCTCAGGGGCCTGGACGGCCACGGCATTTTCCGTCTGCCGCCAAGCATTAAGCGGATCAAGGCCGGCGGCATCAATGTCAACCCGGCCCTCAAGATAGTGCGCGAAACCGCGTCCACCGCGCTTATTGACGGCGATAACGGCGTCGGCCATCTGGCCGTCAATGAGGCCGCCCGCGTCGCCATGGACAAGGCCGGACAAAACGGCGTCGCCTGGGTCGGCACCACCAACTGCAACCATGCCGGCGCCGGATCCATTTATGCGATGATGCCGATGGAACGCGACATGATCGGCCTCTATATGGCCGTCGGCAGCGCCAACCACCTGCCGCCGTGGGGCGGCATTGAAATGCTGCTCAGCACCAATCCCCTCGCCTGCGCCATTCCCGGACTGGAAGAACCACCGATCGTGCTCGATATGGCGACCACGGTGGCGTCTTACGGCAAGGTAAAAATTGCCGCCGACCGCGGTCAGACCATGCCCGAAGGTTGGATGATCGACCCGCAAGGCAACCCCTTGACCGACCCGACGCGGTCGGACGACGGCTTCCTGCTGCCCATCGGCGGCTACAAAGGCTATGGGTTGGCGCTGATCTTTGGGCTTTTGGCCGGCACCCTGAACGGCGCAGCGATGGGCAAAGACGTTATCGATTTCAACAAGGACTTCACATCGACCACCAACACCGGCCAGTTAATCATCGCGCTCGACATCAAGGCTTTTGCAGATGTTGAGACCTTCAAGCGCAACGTCGATGGCGTCATCCGCGCAATGAAGGGCTCGCCCACCCTTCCCGGCGTTGAGGAAATCTTTTTACCGGGCGAGCAAAGCCACGCGAAGTGGTTAGAGAGAACCCGCGACGGGGTTCCCATCCCCGAAGCCCTGATGGCGCGCCTGGTTACCCTGGCCGCCGAGTTGAAAATTGACCCTTTGGTCTGACCGCGGCGTGTTAAGGAACCAAATTAAGGAACCAATAACGGCAGCAGCACCGCCAGCGTCACCACCGACACGGCGGCTGAAATCACCACCGCCGATGTCACCCGGGCCAGATAAACCTCATATTTGTGCGCGATGATGAAGACATTGGCGCCGATGGGAACGGCCGCCATGATGGTGGCGGCGGCCAGGACAACCGGGTCCAGGTCAAACACATAGCGGCCCAACAGCCAAACCGCGGCCGGATGAACAAAGAGCTTGAAGCCGACCATGGTCAGGCTTTCGGCCAGGGCGCCGGCGATCCGGTATCCGGCCAGCGACGCGCCGAGCGCGAACAACGCCGACGGTGCCACCGCCTTTCCCATCAGTTCGGCGAAAATATCCAACGGCCCCGGTAGGCCCAGACCCGCCAGCGCCCAAACAAAGCTAAAGGCGAGTGCGAAAATGACGGGATTTTCTATGGTTCCCCGAAACGCCGACATCAACACCGCCCCGGACCCGCGCCTGGAAGCGTCCCGCCGTCCGCGGCCGATTTCTATAAAGATGATGACGACGGGAAATAAAAAAACGGAGTGAAAGGTGATGATCAAAAGAACCGGGATCATCCCGTCTTCGCCGAACATTGTAAAAACCAGCGGCAATCCCAAAAGCACCGAATTCGAATACATGGCGCCCATGCCCAGAATTCCCAGTTGATCCAGGGGTAACTTGAACACCACCCGGCCGAACAGCACCGAGGCCGCGAAGACAATAAAACAGCCGCCGTAATAGGCCAGCAAGACGTTGAGGTCTTCGACGCCTGGCAGTTCATTGTTAACGACGATGCGAAACAACAGCGCCGGAATGGCAAAATACAGCACAAAGGTCATGATGCCCTTGATGCCGTCCTCGTTAATCCAACGAAAGCGCCCGGCGCCATAACCGCAGGCAATGAAGCCGATAATCGGCAAAAGAATTTCGATGATGGTTTGCATGGGATTGATGCTTTTTAGTTATGCGGGCACTGCATATATTTACCTATTTTTTGAATTGTATTTCATAGGTTGATGCCCTTACCATAAATCCACTTAACAAAAATAATAGGCTTTTTCTTAATCAATGGGAGGCGTTTTATGAAGAAAAATATTCATGGCACCGAAGCCCTAGTGTTCCGACTCATTCATATAATACCCACCTTGACCTGCTCCAGTTTTTTTCGGGCGTGGGC
>JAQBYB010000058.1 GCA_027624235.1 Pseudomonadota bacterium
GTCAGCTCAATTAACGCAATTAAGACAGTGGGTTAAAGGTAATTTGAACTAGTTATCTGGTACAGCCCCACTTAAAATTCTAACCGTCCTGGCACTGGCCGCCTTTCAATGGGGCATGGGCGGGATTGCCAATGCCGCAACGGAACTTCGGGTCGGCGCCGCCAGTAACATCGGTGGCATGATTGTCTTTGTCGCTCAGGACAAGGGATTTTTTGCCAAAAACGGCATTGACGCCAAAGTCGTCGTCCGCAGCACGGGCTCGGCCCTGACCAAATCCCTCAATGCCGGTGAAATCGACTTCGCCCCGGCCGCCTTCACCAACCTGCCGGTGGCTCTGGAAAAAGGTTTGAAGCTGAGGGGGGTTGTTGGCTACCTCGGCTCATCTTTCACTAAACCGACACATGACAGTAACGTCGGCATCGTGACGCGTTCGGACTCGGGCATTAAATCCGCCGCCGATCTGAAGGGCAAAAAAGTTGGTGTCACCTTCGGCTCCACGGTTGACCTGTACATGCGCGAATATCTGAAGAAGAACGGCATCTCCATTAAGGATGTTAACCGCGTCAATGTCCGCCCGCCGAGTCTGGTGTCGATCTTGGATTCCGGTGGCGTTGATGCGATCGTGGCCTGGGAGCCGAACCTGACGTTGGCGCTGGACAAGGTTAAAGGGTCCAAGCTTCTGTCGCGGGGCGGCGACTATATCTGTTTCTGCGCCGTCATGCATGGCATCCCGGACAAAGTGTACAAGGACAGAAAGCGGACCCAGGCGTTCGTCGATGCGATGTCGGAAGCGGCCCAATACCTGCGCAATCCGAAGAATGCCGATGATGTCGCGAAAATCGGGTCCCGGTATGTCAAAGCCATGACCCCCGATCTGGTCAAGCGAACCGTTAAGCATGTGGTCTATGATGCCCGCATCGGCGGCGGCACCACGGCGGCGTTCAATTTTTCCGTGAAGCAGTTGATTGCTTCGAAAAAAATGGAGAAGCCGTTCGATCCGGCAAAATATCTGGATACCAGCTTCGTCGAAAATACCATGAAGCGTCATCCGGAATGGTTCTCGGATCTCAAGTAACGACGTAGCATCGTCTTTTCATAATACGGATGGACACGGGACGCACAGTCCCGTGTCCGTTCGTTCATGGAAATCCGTATTTAACTTCATTCATTAAAGAGAACCCTCCGCCGTGCCTGCAAAACTTATCGTCCAAGGATTGTCCCATCATTATCCAGACGAATACACGGGCGAATCCGTCCATGCCCTTGATGATATTAATCTTGAAGTCGAAGACGGCGAATTCGTCTCGGTCGTCGGGCCCAGCGGCTGCGGAAAATCAACCCTTCTGAATATCCTCGCCGGATTGCTTCCCTACCGGGAAGGATCGGTAACCGTGGATGGCAACGTCATCGACGGTCCGGGACACGACCGCGGCGTCGTCTTCCAAGAACACGCCATTCTGCCCTGGCGCACCGTGGCCCGAAATATCGGCCACGGCCTCGAATTGCAAAAAGTGCCCAAGGGAGAGCGAAACCGCAAAGTTAAGGAATTCATTGATCTCGTCGGTTTAGAGGGATTTGAAGATCGCTATCCCCATGAATTGTCCGGCGGCATGAAGCAACGCTGTGCGGTGGCCAGAACGCTGTGCGCCGATCCGGTGGTGATGCTGATGGACGAACCGTTTGCCGCCGTCGATGCCCAAACCCGCATTACTTTGCAGGAAGAATTGATCCGCATCTCCATCGCCACCAAGAAAACCATTCTTTTCATCACCCATGCGGTGGATGAGGCGGCCTTTCTTGCCGATCGCTGCATGGTCTTTTCCCGCAGGCCCGGTCGCTTGATAGCGACGGTCGACATCAACATTCCAAGGCAAGACAGAAACTGGAACGAGATGTCGTCAAATTCAGAATTTACCCGGGCGCGGGACCAGATCCTGAAGCTCGTCCGGGGAGAGGTTTCGGCCGATGAGGCATAGCCGGCACCCTCTGTGGAAATTCGGGCGGTTCCTACGCGACGCTAATTTCTCTCATTTTGTTGTCTCTGTTGTTGTTATCCTGGTGATCTGGTCCATCACTTCGGCAACCATAGATAATCCCGGACGGTATCTGCCGTCGCCGTTAGCCGTCGCCCTGTCGTCGGTCGATATGCTCTACAAAGGCATTTTACCCAGCTATTTCGCCGATACCATCCGACGTCTGGTTCTGGGAAGCATCATCGGTCTCTCGCTCGGCATACCGTTTGGCCTGCTGTTGGGGCTGAACAGAACCATTTCCGACATGTTCTATCCATTGCTGAATTTCTTTCAGTCGATCTCAGGCATCGCCATTTTCCCGATTATCGTGATCTGGTGGGGCAACAGCGACAAAACGGTGCTCGCCATTGTCCTCTACACAAGCTTCTTCCCGCTTGCCTACACGGTGCTGTCCGGTGTTCGTGAGGTGCCGATGAAATACATTCACGCCGTCAGAACCTTGGGCGCCACGCGCTTTCAGGTTATCCGGGACGTGTTATTGCCCGGCGCCATGCCGAGTATCGTTACTGGCACCCGGTTGAGCATCAGCTTCGCCTGGCGCGCCGTTATCGCCGGTGAGATGCTGGCGGGCCGTGAAGGCCTGGGCTGGATGATTTTCACCGGCCAGGATGCCGATCTGACAACCCAGGTGATCCTCGGCATGCTGATGATTGGGTGTAGCTGGATCATCCTCGACCATTACCTGCTAAGGCCCCTGGAAATGGATACCATCGAACGATGGGGGCTGGTGCAACGATGAGCATCCCGCGGAACATCGCAATGGCCCTGTACCGTCGTTTCGGCAGACAGCGACTGCGCCGCATCGCACTCGGTTCCATTCCCTTTATCGTGCTCATTACCCTTTGGTATATGAACGGCATTTTTCATTGGTTGCCACCGGTCTTTATTCCAACCATTTACTCGGTCTTTGAAGCCATCTTCGTGCTCCAGGAAGGATGCGCCGGTATCGTTGAAATCGTGGCACTGGATAACAACTGCCTGATGACGACCAATATCTTTTCCAGCCTCGGGCGGGTTGTCCTGGCGATGCTGGTTGGCCTGCCCCTGGGCATTGGGTTCGGAATTTTGGCCGGCATGAACCGGACCGTTTCCAAGTTCCTTGAACCGATCGGCATTTTCGCTAATTCCATATCGGGGATCGCCTGGGTGCCGCTTGCCATCGTCTGGTTTGGCGTCGGCTGGATGACCACCTTGTTCATCATGCTCAACACCATTTTCTGGCTGATGTTTTTCAATGCTATGCTGGGCGTCCGGGGCATCTCGCGCACCTATGAGCAAAGCGTCCTGACCTTGGGGGGAAGCAGTTGGGACGTCATCACCCAGGTTTACCTTCCCGGCGCCATGCCAAGCATCATCAGCGGTATGCGCATGAGCATGGGGTTCGGCTGGCGGGCCTTGATCGCGGCTGAGATGATCGGCGGCGACAGCGGGCTAGGGTTTATGATTTTTTCCTCCGCCGAAGAATATAAGGTTGAAGAGGTTTTCCTGGGCGTGCTGATTATTTCGATGATCTTCCTGCTTACCGACCGATACCTGTTGATGCCACTGGAAAAGTGGACCTCCAATCGGTGGGGCCTGGTTTGGAGGCCGGCGTAAGGCATGAGCTACGCCCCCCCCCATCAACCCAAATTCAAGAAACGGCGTTGGCACCAACGACGCGACGCCCGCTTTTTGATCGTTGTCGGCGTGGTGTTATCGTTGTTCTACGGCTATGGCTTTATCACCGGCCCATCGCGGATCACGCCCCGGCTGCTGACGGCGCTGCAGGCGGAACCGGACCGGGTCAATATCCTGGTGACGTCTAAGTTTCCCCCCGAACAGTTCCATCTCGGGATTTATCAAGAATTGGGCAGCATGCGCGGCAGCGAGGGAAATACGTTATTGCTGCACCGGGTCAAGCCCGTCAATGTCCGCACCCTTTCGCGATATTACTGGATTGAGACCGTCGATTTGGCGAAGCCGGAATAATCCCTAGGCCGCGCCGCCGGATGACCCCCACCCCTACCCAAGAACGAGCGGACAAAAAGTAATCCACTAGAGCTTTTTAGCCACCAATTCGTCGTCGCAAATGAGTCCATTCGCTCGGGCTTTGCTTTAGATAAAAAACATCGCGCCGTCCTTCGACGCGTCATTGAGGAAGGTGACGACGCCGCCTTGCTCAACGGGAATATCATCGCGCAGCGGTTGCCCTTCCAGGCCGACGGCGCGAAGGCCCATCTCGCAGACCATAAAGGTGACGCCGAACTGGACGCAGGACTGCAATAGCTCCTCGAAGGTGGCGACCTTGATGGCGGCATAGGTATCGTCCTTGTCGCCGCCGGTTCCGTCTTCCTCGCTCAACGGCATCGCCCGCCAGGCATGTTCGCCGTCGGTGGGTTGCTTCAGGGCATGACACGCCCCCATGGTGAAAAACAATGTTACCGGGCGGCCAATGGCCGCCGCCGCGGACGCCATCACCAGCGCATAGTGAACCTTGTCGTAGTGGCCGTCGTATACGACAATGGAAAGCTTCCCTACGGACGAGCCGTCGGCAGTCATTGATCGGATGCCCCAGCCTGATGGATGCTGAGGTCGGTGATCTCGGGATTGTCGCCGCACAGCCGGCAACCGGGATCGGGCTTGACCGAGATTTTGCGGAATGTCGTCGCCAGCCCATCGTAGATCATTAAGGAACCCGACATACTTTCGCCGAGCCCGATCAGCTCCTTGAGCACTTCCGTCGCCTGCAGAGAACCGGCCATGCCGCACAGGGCGCCCAACACGCCGGCCTCGGCGCAGGTTGGAATCTGCCCTTCGGGCGGCGCTTCGGGGAAAATGCAGCGGTAGCAGGGGCCGTGTCCCGTCTCACTCTCTTCAAATGCCTTGAAGGTATAGAGCTGCGCGTCGAATCTGAGGATCGCCGCCGACACCAATGTTTTTTTGGCCAGATAACAGGCATCGTTGACCAGGAACCGGGTGGCGAAGTTATCCGAGCCATCGGCGACGATATCGTACCCGGAAATCAAATCCAGGGCGTTCTCCGCCGTGAGTCGCTCCTGGTGCGGGATCACGGTGACATCGGGATTAATGGCGGCGAGGGTCTTCTTGGCGCTTTCCACCTTCGCCGTACCGACGGACGCCGTCGAATGAACGATCTGGCGCTGCAGGTTGGAGAGGTCAACGACATCGTCATCGACGATGCCCAACGTGCCGACCCCGGCGGCGGCCAGATACATCAATACCGGTGATCCAAGCCCCCCGGCGCCGACGACCAGCACGCGGGATTGCAACAGTTTCTGTTGGCCAACGCCGCCGACCCCGTCGAGCAGGATATGGCGGGCGTATCGGTTGATTTGGTCTTCGCTGAAAGCCATGACGGGTCAACTACTCCAACCCGTCGAACAAGGCGGTTGAAAGATAGCGGTCGGCGAAATCGGGCAGAATGACGACGATCACCTTGCCGTCCATGTCGCTGCGGCCGGCCAATTCGACGGCGGCGGCCAGCGCCGCACCGGATGAAATGCCGACGGCCAGGCCTTCTATCCTGGCCACCTTGCGGGCCATGGCGAGGGAAGTTTCATTGCCGATTTTGAGAATTTCATCGATGGCGCCGACATCAAGAATGCTTGGCACGAAGCCGGCGCCGATGCCTTGAATTTTATGCGGCCCAGGCGTGCCGCCGGACAGGATCGGGCTGTCCTCGGGCTCGACGGCGATGATTTTGAGATCGCTTTTGCGGGGCTTCAGCACCTGCGCACAGCCGGTCAGGGTGCCGCCGGTGCCGACACCGGAAACCAGGACGTCGATGTTGCCACCGGTGTCGGCCCAGATTTCCTCGGCGGTGGCGCGGCGGTGGATGTCCGGGTTGGCGGGATTCTCGAATTGTTGCAGCATGATCGCGCCCTTGGTCTTTTTTACCAATTCGTCGGCTTTGGCGATAGCGCCCTGCATGCCTTTCTCGGCCGGAGTGAGCTCAAGTTCCGCGCCCAATAACAGAAGCATTTTGCGGCGTTCAATCGACATGCTTTCCGGCATCGTCAGGATCAAGCGGTAGCCCCTGGCGGCGGCGACGAAGGCCAACGCAATCCCGGTGTTGCCCGAGGTCGGTTCAATCAGGGTCGCCCCCGGTTTGATGCGGCCATCCTTTTCGGCGGCATCGATCATGGCCATGCCGATGCGGTCCTTGATCGAACCCAGGGGATTGAAAAATTCGCATTTGCCGATGATCTCGGCCTTCACCCCTTCATCGGCGGCAAGATTTTTCAGCCGCACCAACGGCGTCGCGCCGATGGCATCGACGATGTCATCATACACACGACCGCGAAATCCGGTTCCGGGGGGGGGCGTTGCTGGCGTGTCGTTCATGTCGGACTAGGATACCTTAAATAGTGAAATCAAGGTTTTGGCGGCCTTCGCTGATGATCCCGGCCTGATCGGCGCTGCTGCAAAGGTCATCAACGTTCAGCTTGTCGAGACGCTGCATCAGCTCATTCCTGAGGTCCAGCCACAGTGGCCGCACCACCTTGTGGCCGAGTTCGGAGCCGGGCGTATCCTCGATCATTTGGTTGTTGGATTCCATTTCACTGACGACGCGAACAATGTCGCCGACGGTGATGCGACGGCGTTCGCGGGCCAGGCGATAACCGCCGCGCGGGCCACGAACACCGATCAGAAGGCCGTTACGGACCAGATGTTGAAGGGCCTGTTCCAGATACCGGCGCGGAATTCCTTGGCGCCGGGTGATGTCGCGGCTTTGCACCGGTTCGGAACTGGAATGATAGGCAATGTCGAGAACGGCCTCGATCGCGAACATCATCTTTTTTGATAGCCGCAACATGATCTAGCCCACGGTTCCGGTCGACCCAAACCCGCCATCGCCGCGCAGGGTCGCATCGAGCGCGTCGACTTCAATCCATTGTGCCCGGCTCACCGGCGCGATGATTAATTGGGCGATGCGTTGGCCACGGGTGATGGTAACCGGCTCGTCGCCATGATTGATCAGGATGACGCCGATTTCGCCGCGATAATCCGCGTCGATGGTGCCCGGCGCATTGAGGACGGTGACGCCGTGCTTTGCCGCCAGCCCGGAGCGCGGCCGGACCTGGGCCTCGAAGCCGCCGGGCAGGCCAATGGCAATGCCGGTGGGAATAATGGCGCGACCGCCAGGGGGGATAATTAACGCCTCGCTGACCGCGGCCAGAAGATCGGCGCCGGCGCTCAAATCCGTGGCCGGGGCCGGCAGGTCGAGGTCGGCGCCGTGGGCCAATCGCTGAATGGAGATATCGACGCCGTTTGTGCTCATACTCGAGTTTCCGCCCATATTCCGTTAAGCGCGGCCTATTGCGCCGACGTCAGGGTATCGACAATCCGTTCGGCCAGACAGTCGGCGACGGCGGCTTTAGACTGCTTCGGCCAATCCTCGACGCCCTCTTCGGTAATCAGGTGGACGGTGTTGGCGTCGCCGCCGAAGGTGCCGGTTTCCGGTTTGACGTCGTTGGCGACGATCCAGTCACAGCCCTTTTGGGCGCGTTTTTTAGTCGCGTTGGCGATGACGTCATCGGTTTCGGCGGCAAAGCCGATAACCAGACGCGGCCTTGCGTTTCCGGCGGCGCTGAGCGTCGCCAGGATATCGGGGTTTTCAACCAGGGACAGCTGCGGCGGCTTTTTGTCACCGCCTTTCTTAATTTTGCTGGTGCCCGCCGCCTCCACCCGCCAGTCCGACACCGCGGCGGCGAGGATCGCGATATCCACCGGCAGGGCGCTTTCACAGGCCGCCAGCATTTGGACGGCGGTTTCGACCTTGATCATCTTGACCCCCGCCGGGTCGGGTTGGTGGCTGGGACCAGTTACCAGGGTCGTGGTCGACCCCAGCCGGGCGAGGACGGCGGCAATGGCGTGGCCCTGTTTGCCCGATGACCGGTTGGCCAAATACCGGACCGGATCAATGGGCTCAAAGGTCGGGCCACTGGTGACCAGCGACCGAATGCCGTTCAAGGGCAGGCCTTGGCGGAAAAAGTCATCGACGGCATCGGCAATCTGGTCCGGTTCGGACATCCGGCCCAAGCCCCATTCGCCGCAGGCCATGTCGCCTTCTTCCGGCCCGATGAACGCGACGCCGCGCTTGGCCAGGGTTGCAATGTTTTCCCGGGTCGCCGGGTTTTCCCACATGCGGACATTCATCGCTGGCGCGCACAGGATCGGTTTGTCCGACGCCATCAACGCGGTGCTCGCCAGGTCGTCGGCAATGCCATGCGCCATCTTGGCCAGGATGTTGGCCGTCGCCGGCGCGACCAACACCAGGTCGGCTTCGCGCGACAGCCGGATATGGCCCATTTCATTTTCATCGGTGAGCGAGAACAGCTCCTGGTAGACCTTGTCTTCACTGACCGCGCCCAGCGCCAAGGGCGTGACGAATTCGGCGCCGCCGTTGGTCAGCACGCACCGCACGCTCGCGCCGCGTTGACGCAGCCTGCGGACGAGATCGGGACACTTGTACGCGGCGATCCCACCGGACACGATCAACAGAACTTTTTTGCCCTCAAGCATTTTTACCCACAAGCCTGACTGGAGTTTAATTCAATTTAACGAGAAAATGATGTGATTAAGATAGTACGGAGACCCGTTTGACGCAACCCCGCCGTTTGTAAGGCGGGTGCCCTGGGAAATTATTGTTCAGATGAATTTGAAAATAGCGGCGACTACCAGGGCCGCGGCGACGGTCAGCCACAGAACCGGAGACCCGCGCCCGGACCCGTTGCCCTGCTTCAGCGCCGCGACCGTTTCCGGGTGAAGTTTGATCTGGCCTTGCGACAGCATCGCGGCGGTTACCTCGATGTCTTTAAAAATTCGCGGAATTTGGTCCACCGCATTGGCAAGGTTGCCGATGCCGTCGCGGATACGGGCCTCTGGCCCCAGGTTTTCGATCATCCATTCTTCGATCAGCGGCCGGGCCAGAAACCACATGTTGGCTTCCGGCACCAGACGGCGTCCGGTGCCTTCGGCAACCAGCATGGTTTTCTGTAGCAACAGAAGCTGCGGCTGGACCTCCATCTGGAAGGTCTCGGTAATCTGAAACAACTGTCCCAGCAGGCGGGCGATGGAAATTTCGTTTTGGGGGCGGTCCAGGATCGGTTCGGCGATCGACCGGCACGCCTGGGTAAATGCATCAACCGAACGGTGGGACGGAATCCATCCGGCTTCGAAATGAATTTCGGAGGCACGGCGGAAGTCCCGATTGAGGAATGCAACCAGCAATCCTCCCAGCCAACGCCGGGTTTTCAGGTCGAGTCGGCCCATGATTCCGAAATCGACGGCGCCGATTGCGCCTGATTCCAAAACAAACAGATTGCCGGGGTGAACATCGGCATGGAAGAAGCCGTCGCGGAAGACCTGCCGGAAGGAAGCATTCGACGCTTTTTGCAGCACCATTTCGGGGTCGTGTCCGGCGTTGATCTGTGCGTCGCGTTCATCCAGCGGAATCCCGGAAAGTCGTTCCGTGGTCATCACCCGGCGCCCGGTCCGGGTCCAGTCGACTTGGGGCACCCGAAAGTCCGGATCGCCGGCAAAGTTTTCGGCGATCTCGGCGGCGGCGGCAGCCTCAAAACGCAAATCCATTTCCAATTCCACCGTCTCGGCGAACGCATCGACACATTCGAGCGGCTTCAGGCGCCTTAATTCCGGTTTTGCCCTGACGATCAGCCCGGCGACCCAACGCATCAGTTCAAGATCGCGGTGGAAGGCGGCCTCGATGCCGGGCCGCAAGATCTTCACCGCCACTTCCCGGCCTTCGGTGGTGACGGCGAAATGAACCTGGGCGATGGACGCCGCCGCCACTGGGGCATCATCGAAGGATGCATAAAGGGAATCCACGGGCCGGCCGAACTCTTCTTCAATGATGGCGCGCGCCGCATCGGTCGGGAACGACGGCAGTTTGTCCTGAAGGTCGGCGAGATCCGTCGACATCTCCTCGCCCAACAGGTCGGAACGCGTCGCCATGGCCTGACCCAGCTTAATGAAACTAGGCCCGGCTTCGTTCAGGGCGCGGGCCAGTCGTTGACCGGGCCGCCCGGATGTTTCGGCCTTGGAGAATACCGCCAACAGCCTGGACAGCGTGACCGCCATCGGCATCACCTCAAATTTCTCAAGTGGAAACAGCGCATCATGGCGGGCCAAGGTGTGCGCCACCTTGAGAAGCTGGGTGAAATTTTGAAGCGGGCTGCTCAAGGTTAAATCCGCCAGGCGGAATGGATGGCGGCGATGCCGCCGGAAAGGTTGCGCACCTTAACCTGGTCGAGCCCGGCCGCGGTGATCATCTCGGCGAAGGCGCCTTGCGCCGGAAACCGGCGGATGCTTTCAGCCAGGTATTGATAGGCCTGGCGGTCGCCGGCGACCTGCTCGCCCAGGGCCGGCAACACCTTGAAGGAATAGGCCTCATAGAGTTTGCCGAGAACCGGCAGCACGACATGGCTGAATTCCAGACACAAGAAGCGCCCGCCGGGTTTGAGGACGCGCCGGGCTTCTTTAAGTGCGCGATCGATATGGGTGACGTTGCGGAGGCAAAAGGCGGTGGTGTAGGCGTCCTGGGAAGCGTCGGCCACCGGTAGATTTTCGGCATCGCCCTGGGTCCACTCGATGGTGTCGAGAATACCCTTGTCGGTGGCCCGGTTGCGGCCCTGGCGCAGCATTTCTTCGTTGATGTCAACGACGGTAACGCTGGCCCCGCCGCGCTCAAGAAATCGCAAGGCGATATCGCCGGTGCCGCCGCCGACGTCGAGAAGCCGCATGCCCGGCTTTGGGCCCAGCCAGTCCATCATCGCCCGTTTCCAAATCCGATGAACGCCGAGGCTCATCAAATCGTTCATCAGGTCGTACTTGGGCGCGACGGAATTAAAGACATCGCGGACCAGGGACGATTTTTTGTCATCGGGCACGGTCTGATAGCCGAAATGGGTCATGCCCGGTTTCTCTTCCGGGCGGTGGTTCGGTTTTTTGGACATGGGCGGCAACATACCCTAAGCTTCACAGGGATGCTACTGTCCCGGACAGCGTACCGTCGTTTCGCCCATCAATCCTGTAGCGGTCCATTTCAATTCTTTAACTTTATGGTTCCAACGGATGCCTGAACTTCCCGAAGTCGAAACCGTGCGCCGGGGCTTGGCCGAAGTTCTCGAAGGCCGCCGCCTGGACCGGGTGCGGGCGATGCGGCCGGATTTACGCTTCCCGTTTCCGAAAGATTTCGAAGATCGGCTTTCAGGGCGGCGCGTGGAAACCCTGGCGCGGCGCGGGAAATTCCTGTTGATCCACCTGGAAGACCGGCTGACGCTGATTGCCCATCTGGGCATGTCGGGGCGGTTCCGAATTTTCAAGACGCCGCCGCCGCCTTTGGAGCGCCATGACCATGTTGTCTTTGAGGCCGACGGCGGGATTTGTGTGCGCTTCAACGATCCCCGCCGTTTCGGATTTATGGATTTGGCCGCCACGGACGCCTTGGCCGATTATAAAATGCTGAAAAACATCGGCCCCGAGCCCCTGGCCAACGATTTTAACGGGCCGGTGCTGGCGGCCGCCCTGAAGGGCCGTACATCGCCGATTAAGGCGGCGTTACTGGACCAATCGGTGCTTGCCGGGATGGGCAATATCTATGTCTCGGAGGCGTTGTTCAGGGCCGGGTTGTCGCCGAAGCGGAAATCCGGGACGGTGCAGGGCGACCGCGCCGAGAAATTGGTCGGCGCCATCAGGGACGTCTTGAATGAGGCCATTGCCGCCGGCGGCTCGTCGCTCAGGGACCACCGCCAGCCTTCGGGGGAACTTGGCTATTTTCAGCATTCTTTCGCCGTCTACGGTCGTACCGGTCAGGCGTGTCCCGGTTGCGACTGCGATACGGCCCGAACCGGGGCGATCCGCCGGATCACGCAATCGGGACGGTCGACATTTTATTGTGCAGCCAAGCAGCGCTGATATATAAGCGGGTTCATGAAGCAGATCACTCAGACGTTTTTCGCCGCCGCCATCGTCATCGCCTTGTTGGCGGGGGCCGTGGCAGCCATTCCCGCAGGGCCCTCCTTAGCCCAGGAGGCGGGCCTGTTTTTCAAGGATATCGATGACCTGCCGTTGATGCCGGGGTTGGTCGAGGACGCCGGGTCCGGGACGACGTTCGATAGCGCCCAGGGCCGCCTTGTCGAGGCCTATGCCACCGGCCCGGTCAGTGAAGGCGAGGTCATGGCTTTTTATGATAAGACCTTGCCGCAATTGGGATGGCAGCGCATAGACGTCGGGGTTTTTAGGCGTGAAAGCGAAATCCTGAAACTGGAATTTCCAGGCGGTCCCGGCGCCGCGACGCCGCTAACGGTCGGCTTCCGGCTGATGCCGGCGGGCTCTTGACCGGCGGTTGAAAATGCCACGCATCCGCCGCTAAGGCCGCCGGGATAATAATGTATGAAAACGGGGCCTTGACGGCTCCGGCGGACCCCTTTATAAGCCGGTCTTCAGTTTTAGAGGTCCAAGTAATTAAAAGGTTTTTATAGATATGGCGAATAGCCTTTCAGCCAAGAAGCGGATTCGTCGAACCGCCCGTCAGACCGAGGTCAACACCCGGCGTCTCAGTGCCGTGCGCACCTATGTTCGCAAGGTCGAAGAAGCCATTACGGCGGGTAATAAAGCCGACGCCGAAGCCGCCCTTCGCGCCGCCGAACCGAAGATGGTCCGCGGCGCCCAAAAAAGCGTCGCATTGCGCAACACCATGTCCCGTAAGATTTCCAGGCTGTCCAAAAAAATTAAAGGCATGGCTGCGTAATCACCGGCGACGGTCCCTGCCGCCAAAGATCAAGTCGCGCGCCCACGGGGTTCGCGGCTTTTTTCGTGCGCAGGTCGCTCGAATTCCTCCAGCCGATTATTGTCAAGAAAATTATTTTGGGTTTTTTCGTGCGTTCTCTTTTCGATCACGTTGCCAAGGTCGTTCACTCACCCTAATATTCGGCCATCAACAACGGGTCGAATTTGTGTCTCTTTAAAATAGTTAGCGTGCATTCGCCGCCCGTATATTGGTAATAATTTTATTAACATTTTACTTAAACAAGTAAAACCAAGTAAAACTTTTCGTTTTTAATATATAGCTTAAGCAATAATTTTTTATCCTGAACACTGAGGCGAAGGCTTCCCCGGCATTTTTAAACGACATTGACTAGATTTTTTTACGAAACTGCAACTGATTGCAAAAATTTATTTCTGTTCTCAAAGAAGGGGTATTCAACAGCCACATTGTCTTTCGAAGTCCATTTTTTTGGATGGTCTAAAGACGCGGGCGGGGGGTCCATCGGCATACAGTCGAATGAGGTTCCAGAATTTATCCGATGATATCGACGGGATGAATTCGAGCGCGGTGGCTTTTGAAAATGCTGGCGTTAGACCGGCGCCTTTTTTGAGCGCGATCTTCGAGGGGGTTTTCCTGTCGCGGACTATGGGCGGGAAGTAGCCAGAGGGGCAATCGGAGTTTCGGTGAATCGCGTACGGGGGCCTTTTCAGAGGGCCCTAAGGGGCCAGTAGGGGAATATGAATAAAGACGACGCCGCAACGGACGGAACCAGCGCCGCCGAAAATAATCAAGATGCCCAGTGGAAAGCCGTCAGCAATCTTCTCCGGGCGGAAATCGGAGAGGCCGCCTACCAAAGCTGGCTGAAACCAATGACCGTTCGCTCTATCAGTGACGGCCAAGTCAATATTTCCGTTCCGACCCGGTTCATGCGCGATTGGATCGTCGCCCACTACGTTGATCGGTTGTGCCAGCTTTGGGCCAAACAAAATTCCGAAATCAAGAGCGTTGACGTCTATATCAAGTCGGACCGCGCGGCGCCGCAGGCGGTGTCCAGAAAATCCGCCGATTCCGACGCCGCCGCAGGCGGCGAGGTCAGCGCCGCCGTCGCCATCAACAAGGCGCGCGCCGAGATCAGCGGGCCATTAGATCAACGCTTTACGTTCGAGAATTTCGTCGTCGGCAAGCCCAACGAGTTCGCCTATGCCGCCGCCCGGCGTGTCGCCGAAGCATCGACCGCACAATTCAACCCGCTGTTCCTGTATGGCGGCGTCGGCCTTGGCAAGACCCATTTGATGCATGCCATCGCCTGGCACATCCACAAAAGCACCCCGGAACGGACCGTTATTTACCTTTCCGCGGAAAAGTTCATGTATCGGTTTATCCGGGCGCTCCGGGAAAAGAATACGGTCGATTTCAAGGACCAGTTTCGTTCCGTCGATGTCTTGATGATCGATGACGTGCAATTCATCAGCGGCAAGGATTCAACCCAGGAGGAATTCTTCCACACCTTCAATTCTCTTGTCGATCTAGGCCGCCAGATCGTGATTTCGTCGGATAAATCACCATCCGACCTGGAAGGCTTGGAAGAACGTCTGATTTCCCGCCTCAATTGCGGCTTGGTGGCTGATATTCACGCCACCAATTATGAATTGCGTCTCGGCATCCTGCAATCCAAGGCCGAGCATCTGGGCATGAAAATTCCGCCTAAGGTGCTGGAATTTCTGGCCCATAAAATCACCGCCAACGTCCGCGAGCTGGAAGGCGGCCTGAACCGGGTGGTCGCCCATGCCCAACTTGTCGGTCGGGAGATATCCCTGGAAGCGACCCAGGATGTGCTGCACGACCTGCTGCGCGCCAATGATCGCCGCGTCACCATTGAGGAAATCCAAAAACGGGTCGCCGCACACTTCAATATCCGCATGTCCGATATGCATTCGGCCCGGCGCGCCCGTTCCGTTGCGCGGCCTCGCCAAGTGGCCATGTATCTGGCCAAGCAGCTAACGGCACGCTCGTTGCCTGAAATCGGTCGCAAATTCGGCGGCCGCGACCACACCACCGTGATGCACGCGGTCAAGAAGGTCGATGAGTTGCGGGAGTTGGACACATCGTTCGCCGAAGACGTCGAATTGCTGCGCCGGATGCTTGAGAGTTAACGAATTTTAGGCTGGCATCCCGACTTTTTCAGGCCCTTTATCTAATCCTGCTTGAGGCCCGGTTCCGGGCTTTAATTTTGGGCTGAATGAGACCCGGATGCAGGGTCGAAAATGGTTACGATTCCGGGGTCTTCTGGTATAATAAAAAACACAACAGGGGGTTCTCACCTAGCCTCGGCGGGCGCCTATTCGCCGCCCCTTCGACGTCTTGAGGCAATCCTGGTAAATTACACTAAAGGTTTGAAATTAAACCATGAAATTAACTATCGAACGGGCAACTTTGTTGAAGTCATTGGGTCATGTGCAAAGCGTCGTTGAACGCCGCAACACGATCCCGATTCTCTCAAATTTGAAACTTGACGCCAGGGACGGGAAATTGTCGCTCAATGCGACTGATTTGGACCTCGATATCATCGATTCCGTCGCAGCGGATATCGCCACTCCGGGCGCAACCACGGCGCCGGCCCATACCCTTTATGACATTGTTCGCAAGCTCCCCGAAGGCGCCCAGGTGGAATTGGACGCCGATGGTGAAGGCCATCTCATCCTGTCATCGGGGCGTTCCAGGTTCGCCCTGACCTGCCTGCCGACCGACGACTTTCCAGTTCTTTCGGGCGGCGATCTGGCGTATGAGTTTACGCTCACGGTGGCCGAGGTTCAGGCGCTGATCGATAAGACCAGGTTTGCCATTTCCACCGAGGAAACCCGTTATTACCTGAACGGCATTTATATTCATGCCGCCGAGCGCAATGGGGCCAAGGTCCTTCGGGCCGTCGCCACCGACGGGCACCGGCTGGCCAGCGTTGAAATTCCGCTGCCTGATGGCGCTTCCGGGATGCCGGGGGTAATTGTGCCGCGCAAAACGGTGGCCGAACTGCGCAAGCTGGTTGATGAGACAACGGCCGATATCGCCGTCGGCCTGTCGGAAACCAAAATCCGTTTCTCCTTCGATGACACGGTGCTGACGTCGAAGCTGATTGACGGCACCTTCCCCGATTACCAGCGGGTTATCCCCGAAGGCAACGACAAGAAATTGGATGTGGAAACAAGGGGATTCGCCGCCGCCATCGACCGGGTCTCCGCCATATCCAGCGAAAAATCGCGCGCCGTGAAGCTCAGTATCGCCAGCGGAACCATGACGCTGTCGGCCTCCAGCGCCGAAGAAGGCAGCGCCACCGAAGAAATCGAGGTGGTTTATCAGGGCGATGCCCTTGAGGTCGGCTTCAACGCGGGCTACCTGCTCGATATCGTTCGCCAGATCGAGGGCCCCAGCGCCCGCATGTTGATGGCCGACGCCGCATCGCCGACGATCTTCTGCGAGGTCGATGATCCCGCCGCCCTCTACGTTCTTATGCCGATGCGCGTGTAGGGAGATCACATCGTTGGGATCGCAAGGGTTAGCGACACGGGTGGCGCCTCTGGATGCAAATTCAGACATCGTTGCCGAAGGGCTTTCCGTGCGGCGGCTGACGCTGACTGATTTCCGCTGTTACCACCATTTGCGGATGACCCTTGATGCCCGCCCGGTGGTGTTGACGGGGGCCAACGGCGCCGGCAAGACCAATCTTCTCGAAGGCCTGTCATTTCTGGTTCCCGGCCGTGGGCTTCGGCGCGCCAAGCTGTCAGACATTATGCGGCGTGAGCGCGGTGAAAATATTGATGCGCCGCAGACCCCAATTCGCCCCTGGGGTGTCGCGGCGACGCTTAGCACCCCTGACGGAGAGGTCGAAATCGGCACCGCTTTTGAGAAAACGGCCCATGCCAACCGCGACAAACGGATCGTCAAGGTCGACGGCGAAGTGGCGAAAAGTCAGGCCATTCTGTCCGATCATGTCAGCGCCCTTTGGCTGACGCCGTTGATGGACCGGCTGTTCATCGAAGGCCCTGACGCACGGCGGCGGTTCCTGGATCGGCTGGTGTTTGACTCCGACCCGGCCCATGCCGGTCGCGTCAAGGCGTATGATCATGCCATGCGCGAAAGGCTGCGCCTGCTTCGCGACGGATCCAAGGACGCAGACTGGCTGGCCAGCCTGGAAGACACCATGGCGACCCGCGGCGTTGCGGTGGCCGCCGCCCGGCTTGATGTAGCGCGCCGCTTGAGTGTGCAGTTGGCGGCCAATACCGGGGCATTCCCCGGTGCCGAGGTCGAGGTCGCCGGGTCTGTTGAGTCCTGGCTTGGCGACGGCCCCGCGTTGGCCGCGGAAGACCGGTTTCGGGCCGCCCTGGCCAGGGCGCGCGGTCGCGACGCGGGCGAGGGCCGGACCACCATCGGGCCGCATAAAAGCGAATTGCAGGTTCGCCATCTCGGCAACGGGCAGGCCGCCCAGCGGTGTTCCACCGGCGAGCAAAAGGCGCTCCTCATCGCCCTGGTGCTGGGGTTCGCAAGGATGCGGGCGCAGGAACGGGGATACGCGCCGATGTTGTTGTTGGACGAGATCGCGGCGCATTTGGACAGCCGTCGCTTGAACGCCCTGTTAGATGAGATTTTGGGCCTCGGTGCCCAGGTCTGGATGACCGGCACCGATTCAGACCTGTTTAAGCCCCTGGCCGGGCGGGCGCAGTTTTTCAACGTCGCCGAGGCCGCCGTAACAGCGGTGCGCTAGTGCCGAAACCAACAAGCAGACCTAAGGGCAAGTGAATGGCAAAGCCAACTAAAAATAAGACGGCGACGAAAATCTCGGGGAAATCCCCGGAGAAAAACTCGGGGAAATCCCCGGAGAAAAA
>JAQBYB010000059.1 GCA_027624235.1 Pseudomonadota bacterium
CCTTCGATAGAGAATCTCAAAATATGAATCGCTTCAGGTGTTTATCCCGTTAAGTCGGGTACTGTGCCAAAACACAAAATATAGTTGTCAGCTTAAAAGTGCTCTGATAAAAAAAGAGGTGTCAGGTACTGAGGTCCTGGGAAACCTCAATAACGCGCCGCCGAAACAACGCTCCTGACACCTCCCGGAGCCGGCCAGGGCTCCACGTACGTAAAAACGGCCAAATCGTTCCGTCACCCCTCAAAAGGACACACCCTGGGCAGAGATCAGCCCTCGGACGGGTGCCGTGGTTCGTTTCCAGAAGTTTTCGTTGCCGATCCCCCCCTTCCGCGAACCGCCGATAACAAAAGCCCCTCCTACTGGGCGAACCTTAGTTTCACGGGACCGCCAACACCCACCAGGGAGAGCGACCGTCCCACGAAAAGCCCGCCCCGCAATCAACGAGACCCTTGCCTGCACCTAAATCCACAACGGCGGTAAACCGCGTGATGCTTTTCCAGATGCATCCCCTCGGCGTATCAAAGGCAGAACCTTCAATCCGCTTCGGGGCAACGCCTCCTTATCGGCCCGCCGGCCACCCTAAAGGGCAGACAAACACGCCGTCCAGAATTCGTCGCGGCAACGCTTTCGCGTACAAGCTGAATGATGGAAATATCGAATGATGTTTTCAATTAAAAACAGGGCCATAAAACAACTATTCTGTGCATAACTCTGCCATCCATTCACAATTGGCCCACAAGTTTTCCACACGGATATTCACAATCTGAACAAAAATACAGTGAAACCAGTGTCTTATAAAAACGATCAACCGGCGGGGTCAAAATCCCGCTTTGGAAAGAGAATCATTTTGGGCCGTGTTCATGCACGCTGCCGGAACCGTCATCAGGCGCAGGTCCATGGGGGGCGTGAGCGTTGACTTGCCGCCATCGTCGGTTTACCAACTTATGAACGTGGGAGTGTTACTCAAAGCGATTCCCCACTTGTCCGAGAGGTTTTTGCCCATGCCATCCGGTAACCGACCACTCTCACCGCATCTTCAGGTCTATCGGCCCCAACTCACCTCTATATTGTCGATCCTGCACCGGATTACCGGCGTCGGATTATGGGCCGGCGCGTTGATGATGACGTACTGGATCGCTTCGGCGACCTACGGCCCCGAGGCATTTGCCCGGGCGCAATGGTTCCTGGGCTCCTGGTTCGGGCGCCTGGTGTTGTTGGGTCTGACCGTGGCGCTCTACTACCATCTCGCCAACGGCATCCGCCATTTGGCCTGGGACATCGGTTGGGGCTTCGAAATGGATACCCTTAATATATCGGGCTGGGCGGTTGTGATCTTCACCGGCGTGATGACCGTCCTCACCTTCCTGGCCGGATATTGGGTAGCGGGAGCGATTTAATGGAATTTCGCTCGACACTCCGCAAGGTTCGAGGACGCGGCCTGTCCACGGAAGGCGGCGTCGGCCATTGGTGGGCGGAACGGATTACCGCCATCGCCCTGGTGCCGTTGACCTTGTGGTTCGTTGTGTCGGCCATTTCCATGGTCGATGCCGACCACGCCACCTTCAGCCATTGGGTCGGGGCAGAAGGCAATCCGGTGCTGCTGATCCTGCTGACCATTGCCGTCTATCAGCATGGGCACCTTGCCCTGCAGGTCATCATCGAAGACTACATTCACCATGAGGCGGCCCACTTCACAGCCCTGATCGCCGTCAAGCTTGGCGCGTTTTTCCTCGCCGTTTTCACAATTTTTTCCATCGCCAAACTGGCATTCGGAGGCTGATGCCCTATGCCCCAAGCCTACCCGATCACCGATCATAAATACGATGTTATCGTCGTCGGCGCCGGCGGGGCGGGGTTGCGCGCGGCCATGGGCATGGCCACCGCCGGACTGAAAACGGCCTGTGTCACCAAGGTTTTCCCGACGCGGTCGCACACCGTCGCCGCCCAGGGCGGGATCAGTGCCGCGCTCGGCAACATGGCCGAGGACGACTGGCGCTGGCACATGTACGACACGGTCAAGGGGTCGGACTGGCTCGGCGATCAGGACGCCATCGAATACATGTGCCGCGAGGCGGTGCCGGCGGTGTATGAACTCGAAAACTTCGGGGTGCCGTTTTCGCGCACGCCCGAGGGCAAAATCTACCAGCGCCCCTTCGGCGGCCACATGCGCAATTACGGCGAGGCCCCGGTGCAGCGGGCATGCGCCGCCGCCGACCGGACCGGCCATGCGATGTTGCACACGCTCTACCAGCAAAGCCTGAAACAGAACACCGAATTCTTCATCGAATACTTCGCCATTGACCTGATCATGAGCGCCGACGGCGTCTGCCAGGGCATCGTCGCCTGGAACCTTGACGACGGCTCCATTCACCGTTTCCACGCCAACATGGTGGTGCTGGCGACCGGCGGCTATGGGCGGACCTATTTTTCCTGCACCTCGGCGCACACCTGCACCGGCGACGGCAACGGCATGATCGCGCGGGCCGGGCTTGCGCTGCAGGACCACGAATTCGTCCAATTCCACCCGACCGGCATCTACGGCGCCGGCTGTCTGATTACCGAAGGCGCGCGCGGCGAAGGCGGCTACCTGACCAATGCCGAGGGCGAACGGTTCATGGAACGCTACGCGCCGACCGCCAAGGACCTGGCCAGCCGCGATGTCGTCAGCCGCGCCATGACCATCGAAATCCGCGAAGGCCGGGGGATCGGCGCCAACAAGGATCACATTTCCCTGCACCTGGAACATCTGGGCAAGGACCTTCTACTCCAGCGCCTGCCGGGGATTACCGAATCGGCGAAAATCTTTTCCGGTGTCGACGCCTCCAAGCAACCGATCCCGGTGCTGCCGACGGTGCATTACAACATGGGCGGAATCCCGACCAATTTACACGGCCAGGCCCTGCGCCCGACGGTCGACGACCCCGACGCCATTGCGCCGGGGCTGATGGCGGTCGGCGAATGCGCTTGTGCGTCTGTCCACGGCGCCAACCGGCTTGGCACCAATTCGCTGTTGGACCTGGTGGTGTTCGGCCGCGCCGCCGCGGACAAGACCGCCGAATTGGTGATGCCCGGCGCCGCCCTGCAACCGCTCGCCGCCGATAGCGCCGATCGCGCCATTGATCGTCTGGACAGGCTCCGCTTTGCTGACGGCGGCACCAGAACCAGCGAGATCCGGCTCGCCATGCAACGCGCCATGCAGGATAACGCCGCCGTTTTCCGGACCTCGGAGGTGCTCGCCGAAGGCGTCAAAAAAATAGACCAGGTTTCAACGTCGATCGCCGACATCCGGCTTTCGGACCGATCCATGATATGGAATTCGGACCTTGTCGAGGCCCTGGAACTGGAGAACCTGATTGGATGTGCGCTGGCGACCATGCATTCCGCCGACGCCCGCAAGGAAAGCCGCGGCGCCCATGCCCATGAAGACTATCCCGACCGCGACGACGAAAACTGGATGAAACACACGCTCGCCTGGATCGCCGACAACGGCAAGGTGACGCTGACCTACCGTCCGGTCCATACCTGGACACTCACCGATGAGGTCGATTACATCGCACCAAAAGCGCGGGTGTACTGATCATGGTTGAATTTATGCTGCCGGCCAATTCCAAGATCACCAAGGGCAAAACCGTCCGCGCCCCGGCCGGCGCGACCCGGATCAAGAATTTCAAGGTCTACCGCTTCGATCCCGATAGCGGCGAGAACCCACGCTGGGATATTTTTGAAGTCGATCTCGATACCTGCGGCCCAATGGTTCTGGACGCGCTGCTCAAGATCAAGAACGAAATGGATTCGACCTTGGCCTTCCGCCGGTCGTGCCGGGAAGGGGTGTGCGGGTCGTGCGCCTTTAACATCGGCGACAGCGTCGGCGGCACCAATACACTCGCCTGCACCAAGCCCATCGACGACATCAAAGGCGACATCACCATATCGCCGCTGCCCCACCTGCCGGTAATCAAGGATCTGGTCGCGGATTTAAGTGTGCCCTACGCCCAGTACACCTCCATTGAGCCGTGGTTGCAGGCCGACACCCCGCCGCCGCCGGGCGAAAGACTGCAAAGCCCGGAAGAGCGCGAAAAACTGGACGGCCTGTGGGAATGCATCTTGTGTTTCTGCTGCCAGACCAGCTGCCCGAGCTATTGGTGGAACGGCGATCGCTATCTGGGCGCGGCGATTCTGTTGCAGTCCTACCGCTGGATCGCCGACAGCCGTGACGAGGCGACGGGCAAGCGGCTCGACGACCTCGATGATCCGTTCAAATTATACCGCTGTCATACGATTATGAATTGCACCAGCACTTGTCCCAAGGGCCTGAACCCCGGCAAGGCGATCGGCGAAATCAAGACGGCGCTGATCAAGCGCCGCTAAGGCCGAGGTGTGACGCCCCGGCTTTAGGCCCCGACTTTACACAAGATCTATCTCACCCTCGATATCGGTGCTGAGGCCGAGCGTCTCGATGCTTAAGGTGACCTTGGCCCGGATGCTTTCTTCCCCCTTCAGGGTTCCGTCTGCAAGGGCGGCGCGCACGGCGCTTTCGATCTCTCGCTGCGAGGTGACGCCGACGCTTTTAAGAAACTTGCGGATTTGCATATTGAAAATTTCTTCGTCCATGGACTTCTCCCGAATATAGTTTCAAACCCCGATCATGGTATAAACCGCACCGGCGATTCCAACAATGGAGATCAGGCCCCATGTACAGGCCAACGCACTTCGACATCGATGACCCGGCAACGCTGGCCGCGTTCATGCGCGCCCAAAGCTTCGCGCTGTTGGTGACGTCCGCCGACGGCGTTCCGTTCGCCAGCCACATTCCGTTGTTGCTGGAAGAGGATGAGGGGAACGGCCGCTTGCTCGGCCACCTGGCCAAGGCCAACGGCCAGTGCCGGGCGTTCGACGGCGCCACCGAGGCGCTGGTGGTGTTCTGGGGGCCGCACGCCTATGTCTCGCCGTCGTGGTACGTCAGTGAAAAAATGGTGCCGACCTGGAATTACGTCACCGTGCACGCCTATGGCAACCCGAAGGTGTTGGATGATCCGGCGGCGGCCAGGGACGTTATTTCGCGGCTCACCGATACGTTCGAGAGTGACGCCACCGGAAACTGGTCGATGGATGTTTTACCGGAAGATTTTATCGAACGGCAACTAAAGGGCATTGTCGCTTTTGAGATGCCGATCGACCGCATCGAGGGGAAATTCAAGCTCAGCCAGAACCGCACGCCGGAAGACGCCAAGGGCGTCATCGACGGCCTGCAAGCCAGCGGCGGCGCCGAGGCCGCGGAAGTGGCGCGGCTGATGGCGGAAGTCCTCGCCGGCGCTTAATCCTTCGCGCTTTTTCCGTTGTCCCAATCGCGGCGGTTGATGGGGTATTCGCCCGCCTCACCGATGAACGGCTGCACCAACATCTTGTGAAGGTGAAGTTCGGCCGGCTGGCGGAACAGATCGATGCCGATGGTCATATGTTGATGGCCCATTTCCGGCTGGTCCCGGTAGGTGCCGAACAATCGGTCCCACCAGGGCAAATTAAAGCCGAAGTTGGAATTGGTCTCATGCGGCAGGACGGAATGATGCACCCGGTGCATGTCCGGCGTCACCACGATCAGGCGCAACACCCGGTCCAGGCCCAAGGGCAGGCAGACGTTGGAATGATTGAACATGGCGGTGGCGTTGAGCACGACTTCGAAAATCAATACCGCCACCGCCGGCGCGCCGATCAGGATGATCACCGCCATCTTGATCGCCATCGACAGGAGTATTTCGACGGGATGGAACCGAGCCCCGGTGGTGACATCGAAATCCAGGTCCGCATGGTGCATCCGATGCAGCCGCCACAACAGCGGCACCGCGTGGACCATGACGTGCTGGAGATAAATAGCGAAATCAAGAATGACCACGGCGGCGACAATGACGGCCCAGCCCGGCATCTCCAGCATCGGCAACAATCCCCAGCCGCGCTCGGTAACGACCATGGCAACGACCACTGGGGCGACCGGGAAGACAATGCGGGCGAGGACCGTGTTCAGCACGACAATGCCTAGGTTGGAATACCAACGCACCACCTTCGATTGTGTCAACGGGCGACGCGGCGACATCACCTCCCATATCGCCATCGCCGCGAAGATGCCGAAGAAGCAACTCAGCCTGATCGTGACTTCATTGTTTAACAGTGCCTGCATCATCGTTAAATTCCTCGACCCTGGTGGACTTTCCCGCCGCTTTGATATGATGATAGTCTCAGCCAGCGCAGGATAGACGAACACCCGGGCACCTCTAAAAATACCATTTTTAAATTTTACATATCAACAAAAACAATGGGTTATATCACATTAAATGCGGAATCTTACCATTTTTAGAGGTGCCCACCCGTTATCATACGACGTAGAGCTTATTTTATGAACCTTCATCAAATGCTGTTGGCCCGCGCCGAAGATGACCAGCCGATCCGCGTCGGTTTGATCGGCGCCGGCAAGTTCGGCTCCATGTTCCTGGCCCAGGCCCGTCATATGCCGGGGATTCACATTCTCGGCATCGCCGACCTGTCGGTTGACCGCGCCCGCGCCGCGATGCTGGCCACCGGCTGGCCGAAAGAGCAAACCAGCGCCACCTCAGCGGCCAAAGCCCTGGCCAGCGGTGGCACCTTCCTGACCGATGACGCCGATTTGCTGATCAACGCCGGCCGCCTGGAGGTCATCATCGAGGCCACCGGCGTCCCCGAGGCCGGCATCCGCCACGCCTTGGCCTGCATTGAACGCGGCCGCCATATCATCATGGTCAACGTCGAAGCCGACGTCCTCGCCGGGCCGTTGCTGGCCGAAAAAGCCCGCCAGGCCGGAATCGTCTATTCCATGGCCTACGGCGATCAACCGGCGCTGATCTGCGAACAGGTGGATTGGGCCAGGACCGCCGGGTTTGAGGTGGTGGCGGCGGGCAAGGGCACGCTGTACATGCCGGAATTCCACGCCTCGACGCCGGACACGGTGTGGGACCATTACGGCCTGAGCCCGGAACGGGCGCGGGAAAGCGGCCTCAACCCGAAAATGTTCAATTCCTTCCTCGACGGCACCAAGTCCGGAATCGAAATGGCCGCCGTCGCCAACGCCACCGGCCTGACCCCGGCGCCCGGCGGCTTGGCCTTTCCGCCATGCCCCGCCGACAAGCTGGCCGCCACCTTGATCCCCGAGGTCGATGGCGGCACCCTGCACCACAAGGGCCAGGTCGAAGTGATTTCCAGCCGCGGACGCGATGGCAAGGATTTGATCGGCGACCTGCGCTGGGGCGTCTTCGTGACCTTTGAAGCGGCCAGCGATTACGTTGAGCGTTGTTTCGCCGATTACGGCCTGATCACCGATGCCAGCGGCCGGTATTCGGCGCTGTGGCGGCCGTATCATCTGATCGGACTGGAGCTGGGAATCAGCGTCGCCATGGCGGCGATCAAGAATGAGGCGACCGGCTCCGCCCGCGGCTTCGTCGCCGATGTGGTCGCCACCGCCAAGCGTGACCTGAAGGCCGGAGAAGTCCTCGACGGCGAAGGCGGCGCCACGGTCTGGGGGCGGCTGATGGTGGCCGGCGACTCGCTGACCATCGGCGCCGTTCCAATCGGCTTGGCCCATGGCCTGACCCTCATGACACCGGTCAAAAAGGGGGCGGTGGTTCAATGGTCAGACGTAAAAGACGGCGGAGAATTCGGCGCGGGTGGTAACTCGCTCGCCTTCACCGTGCGCCGTGAAATGGAAAAGGCGATGGCATCAACGACCGTCGCCACCTGATTATTTGGTAATATCGTCCATGGACCACCATTCAGCCCCCGATCCAGAGCATGCCTACCGCGCGCTGCTGGAGGACGGCACCCTCAAGTCCGATCCGTCTCAGGCGCAGGCCATGGGCCGTTTGCAGGACCTGCATCAACGCTTGGCGGCCTATACGCCGCAAATGGGCACGACCGGCTGGAAAGCACGGCTCAACCTCGGCGGTAAAAAGATACCGCCGCCCAAAGGCATTTACATGTGGGGCGGCGTCGGGCGCGGAAAATCCATGCTCATGGACCTGTTCTTCGAGACCACCGCCACCGCTGAGCGCAAGCGGGTTCATTTTCATGCCTTTATGCTCGAAGTTCACAAGCGCATGCATAATTACCGCGAGGCGGTCCAGGCCGGAAAGGCGGTGGAAACCACCGACCCCCTGGCGGCGCTGGCGCGGGTCATTACCGACCAGGCCTGGCTGCTGTGTTTTGACGAATTTCATGTCACCGACATCGCCGACGCGATGATCCTGGGCCGCCTGTTCGAGGCGCTGTTCGATCAAGGCGTCGTCATCGTGGCGACGTCCAACCGACCGCCCGAAGACCTATATAAGGACGGCCTGCAACGAGCCCTTTTCCTGCCCTTCATCGACATGCTGGGCGAGAAGCTGGAGGTCATGGAACTGAACGCCGATGTCGATTTCCGCCTCGATCGCCTGAAAGCCATGGATGTCTACATCACTCCGGCGGACGCCGAGGCCGAGGCCCGGCTGGACGAAGATTTCAGGAGCCTGAGTATCGGCGCGATTGCCGCCCCGGTAACGCTGTTGGTCCAGGGCCGCGACGTCGTCATCCCCAAGGTCGCCGAAGGCGTCGCCATGGCCGGGTTTGATGACCTGTGCGAAAAACCCCTGGGCGCCGGCGATTATCTGGAGATCGCCGCCTGTTTTCATACCTTGGTATTGAAGGGAATCCCCAAATTGGGATCGGAGAAACGTAACGAAGCCAAGCGTTTCGTGACCTTGATCGACGCCCTGTACGAAGCCAAAGTTAACCTGATTTGCTCCGCCGACGCCCCCGCCGAAGCCCTGTATACCGAAGGTGACGGGGCCTTTGAGTTCGAGCGCACGGTGTCGCGGCTGATGGAAATGCAGAGCGCCGATTACATGGCCCTGCCCCATGCCGGTTGACGATTTGAATTTCACCTGTTAGCAGTTATCAGTGCTTGAACCTTTGCGGAATGCATTTTTCAGCCCCATATATTCCCCACATCAGAGTCCTTTGAAAATGACCCGATTGCCGACAGGCGGATTAACGCTATTTTTCGTCTCAACAGGAGAAAAGTCTTGATTAAAACCGTCATCATTCCAGACGGCGTCGCTTTAAAGGAAACGGACCTCGATCCGAAGCTTGACCTGTGGGCGGAAATCGAACGGCTGCGGCGCGAAAAGAACGCCGTCATCCTGGCCCACTATTATCAAGACGCCGAAATTCAGGACATGGCCGATTTCGTCGGCGACTCGCTCGACCTGTCGCGCAAGGCCGCCACCACCGACGCCGACATGATCGTATTCTGCGGCGTGCGCTTCATGGCCGAGGTCGCCAAGATCCTAAACCCCGAAAAGACGGTGGTGCTGCCCGACGCCGACGCCGGATGCACCCTGGAGGATGCCTGCCAGCCGGAAGACTTCGCCCGCTTCCGGGCCGAACACCCGGACCACATCGCCATCACCTACATCAATTGCTCGGCCGAGGTGAAGGCGCTGTCCGATATCATCGTGACCTCGTCGAATGCCGAATACATCATCAACCAGTTGCCGAAGGACCAGCCGATCCTGTTCGCGCCCGACCGCCATCTGGGAGCGTATCTGGCCTCCAAGACCGGTCGCGAGATGACCCTTTGGGACGGCACCTGCATCGTCCATGATCGCTTTTCCACCCGTGAGCTGGTCAAGCTCAAGGCCGTCCATCCCGGCGCCCTGATCGCCGCCCACCCGGAATGCCCCGAGGGGCTACTCGGCCACGCCGACCATATTGGGTCGACCCAATCAATCCTGGATTTCGTTTTGGCCGCGCCCGGCAAGGAATTCATCGTCGCCACCGAACGCCACATCATTCACCAAATGGAAAAGGCGGCGCCGGAAAAAACCTTCCTGGCGGCCCCCGGCGCCGACGGCAGCTGCAGTTGCGCCGATTGCCCGTACATGGAAATGAATACCTTGGAAAAAACCTATCTGGCCATGGCCAACGAAGCGCCCCGGGTCGAGATTCCCGAAGACCTGAGACTCCGCGCCCTCAAGCCGCTTGAGAAAATGTTGGAAATGTCGCCCCCCGCCGGCGCGATCACCCAAGCGGCGGAATAACTCCGTGCCCCCTACCCAGCCCGATCCGGCCGATATCAAGGCCGCCGTCGACGCGGCCTTGGCCGAAGACATCGGCACCGGCGACATCACCACCAAAGCCGTGATTCCCGCCGACACCCGGCTCAACCTTGTTATGGCGACCCGCCAGGACATCGTCGTCGCCGGGCTGCCGGTGGCGCTGGAGGTGTTCCGGCGGCTGGCGCCCGACGCCGTCATCAGTGTCGAGACAACCGACGGCGCTCAAGTTCCAGCCGGCACCGTGATCGCCCGCCTTGAAGGCCCGGCGGCGGCGTTGCTGGCAGCCGAACGCACGGCGCTGAATTTCATGCAGACCCTGTCGGGAATCGCCACCCTGACCCGCACGTATGTGGACGAGATTGAGGGCACCGGGGCGGTGCTGCTGGACACCCGCAAGACCGTGCCGGGGCTCAGGGCGCTCAGCAAATACGCCACCGCCATGGGCGGCGCCACCAACCATCGGATGCGGCTTGATGATGGCGTGTTGATCAAGGACAACCATATCGCCGTCGCCGGCTCCGTCGGCGAAGCGACCCGGCGCGCCAAAGCGGCGGGACTGAAAAACATCGAGGTCGAATGCGACACCCTTGAGCAGGTGACGGAAGCCATCGAGGCCGGCGCCGACAGCCTGCTTCTCGACAACATGGCGCCCGACATGCTGACCCAGGCGGTCAAAATCTGCGCTGGCCGGGTGACGCTGGAGGCGTCGGGCGGTGTTAATCTCCAGACCATTCGCGCCATCGCCGAAACCGGCGTCGACACCATTTCCGTCGGCGCCCTGACCCAGTCCGCGCCGGCCGTCGATATCGGCCTCGATCTCAATCTCGACACGGCCGATTAAGGACCGAATAATGAGGTTACGGACCGTACGGTCCTAAAAAAGCCCATTATCCTTGCCCTGGAGTCGGAAACGGGGTAGGACAAAAGGCATATGAGGCGGCAAAGACCCAATATCACCCTTATTTTAAAGCCGCACAAACCTGGGATGGAACCATGGCTCGCAACAAAATCGCGCTGATCGGCGCCGGTAATATCGGCGGTACGCTGGCCCACCTGGCCGGATTAAAAGAACTCGGCGATGTCGTCCTATTCGATATCGTCAGCGGCATTCCGCAGGGCAAAGCCCTGGATATGTCGCAATCGGGGCCTGTTGAAGGCTTCGACGCCCGCATCAAGGGGGCGAACAGCTACAGCGCCATCAAGGGCGCCGATGTGGTTATCGTTACCGCCGGCATCGCCCGCAAACCGGGCATGAGCCGCGACGACCTGCTCGGCATTAACACCAGGGTCATGCAGTCGGTCGGCCAAGGCATCAAGGAAAATTGCCCCAAGGCCTTCGTCATCTGCATCACCAACCCGCTCGACGTCATGGTCATGGTGCTGCGCGACGCCTGCGGCCTGCCCCACAACAAGGTCGTCGGCATGGCCGGCGTCCTCGACTCGGCGCGCTTTCGCTTTTTCCTGTCGGAAGAATTCAAGGTCTCCGTCGAAGACGTCACCGCCTTCGTCCTCGGCGGTCACGGCGACAGCATGGTGCCGCTGGTGCGCTATTCCACCGTCGCCGGCATCCCGCTGCCGGATCTGGTGAAAATGAAATGGACCACGGCCAAGCGGATCGACGAAATTGTGCTGCGCACCCGCATGGGCGGCGGCGAGATCGTCGGCCTGCTCAAAACCGGTTCGGCCTACTACGCACCGGCCAGTTCCGCCATTCAGATGGCCGAAGCCTATTTGAAGGATAAAAAACGGGTGCTGCCGTGCGCCGCCTTTTTAAACGGCCAATACGGGGTCAAGGGCCTGTATGTGGGCGTGCCCTGCGTCATCGGCGCACGCGGCGTCGAACGGGTGGTCGAGATCAAGCTCAACCCCGACGAAAAGAAGATGTTCAACAAGTCCGTCAGCGCCGTTAAGGGCCTGATTAAAACGATTAATAAAATTATCAGCAAAGCCAAGCCGAAAAAGGCGGCCGTCAAAAAAACGACCGCGAAGAAGAAAAAGCCCGCCACGAAAAAAATAACCGGAAAACGCCGCTAGATCCAAAACGATCTGACCAGCGGGCCAACAAGGGAAGCCGATGAATATTCACGAGTACCAAGCCAAGCAGTTGCTGCGCGACTACGGCGTCGCGGTGCCCAAGGGCGGTGTCGCCTTTACCGTCGACGAAGCCGCCGCCCAGGCGGAGAAACTGGGTGGCCCAGTGTATGTCGTTAAATCGCAAATTCACGCTGGTGGCCGCGGCGCCGGTAAGTTTGAGGGCAAGCCGAAAGGCAAAGGCGGCGTGCGCGTCGTCACGTCGCTGGATGAGGTCCGTGAAAGCGCCGGCGACATGCTCGGCAAGGTCCTGATTACCAAACAGACCGGCCCCGCCGGCAAGGAAGTCAAACGCATCTATGTCGAAGAAGGCTGCGACATCGCCCGCGAACTGTATTTAGGCATGCTGCTGGACCGGGAGACCTCGCGCCTGACCATGATGGCATCCACCGAAGGCGGCATGGAGATCGAGGAAGTCGCCCACGCGACGCCGGAAAAGATTTTAAAAGTCTCCATCGACCCGGCCACCGGCATGACCCCCGAAGACGCCCGCGAATTGGCCCTTGGGCTCGGCATGGAGGAAGGCAAGCAGGTCGATTCCGGGATCAAACTCATGCTCGCCGTCTACAAGGCGTTTATCGAACTGGACGCCTCCATCATCGAAATCAATCCGCTGGTGGTCACCGGCAACGGCGATGTCATGGCGCTGGACGCCAAAATGAACTTCGATGACAACGCCCTGTTCCGCCACAAAGACATCGAGGCGCTGCGCGACGAGGATGAAGAAGATCCCGCCGAACTGGAAGCCTCCAAGCATGAGCTCAACTACATCAAGCTGGACGGCTCGATCGGCTGCATGGTCAACGGCGCCGGGCTGGCGATGGCGACCATGGACATTATCAAGCTTAAGGGCGGCGCCCCCGCCAACTTCCTCGATGTCGGCGGCGGCGCGACCAAGGAGCGCGTCACCGAAGCCTTCAAGATCATCCTGTCCGACGCCAACGTCAAAGGCATCCTGGTCAATATTTTCGGCGGCATCATGCGCTGTGACATCATCGCCGAAGGCGTTGTCGCCGCCGCCAAGGAGGTCAGCCTGGACGTCCCCCTGGTGGTCCGCCTGGAAGGCACCAACGTGGAGAAGGGCAACCAAATCATGGCCGATTCCGGATTGCCGATCATCGCCGCCGATGATCTGGGCGACGCCGCCGAAAAAATTGTCAAAGCCGTGAAGGAGGCCGCGTAATGGCGGTCCTCGTCAACTCCGGCACCAAGGTCATCTGTCAGGGTTTCACCGGCGCGCAGGGCACCTTCCATTCCGAACAGGCGATCGCCTACGGCACCCGGATGGTCGGCGGCGTGACGCCGAAAAAAGGCGGCACCACGCACCTGGGCCTGCCGGTCTTCGACACCGTCGCCGAAGCCGTGGACACCACCGGCGCCAATGTTTCCGTGATCTACGTGCCGCCGCCCTACGCCGCCGCCGCCATTATGGAAGCCATCGACGCCGAACTGCCCCTGGTGGTGTGTATCACCGAAGGCATTCCGGTTCTCGACATGGTCAAGGTCAAGAACGCGCTGCAAAAATCCTCAACCCGGCTGATCGGCCCCAACTGCCCCGGCATCATTACCCCCGGTGAGTGCAAGATCGGCATTATGCCCGGCCACATTCACCAACGCGGCTCGGTCGGCATCGTGTCGCGTTCCGGCACGCTGACCTACGAAGCCGTCCACCAGACGACCGCCGAGGGCCTCGGCCAGACGACCTGCATCGGCATCGGCGGCGACCCCGTCAACGGCACCAATTTCGTCGACTGTATTGAAATGTTCCTCGCCGACGACGAAACCGAGTCCATTGTCATGATCGGTGAAATCGGCGGTTCGGCGGAAGAAGACGCCGCCGAGCTGATCAAGTCGTCCAAGGTCAAGAAACCCACCGTCGGCTTCATCGCCGGTCTGACGGCGCCCCCCGGTCGGCGCATGGGCCATGCCGGCGCCATCATTTCCGGCGGCAAGGGCGGCGCCGGGGACAAGATCGAAGCCATGAAAAGCGCCGGCATTCATGTCGCCGACAGCCCCGCCACCATCGGCGTCACCATGGCCGCGGCCCTCAAAGGATAATTACCGATACGCTAACCACCGGAAAAGCGAGCAAATAAGAAAGGGCGTGCCGTAAGGGCGCGTCGAGACACCATGACAGCACTCGATCCCAACGAATTTCTTAATACCGGCAATCAGGTCTACATCGCCGAGATGTATGAACGCTTCCTGGATGACCCCGGCTCGGTCGATTCCCGCTGGCAGGATTTTTTCGCGACCCTGACCGACGACGCCAAGGCCCCGGCAACCGACAAAATTGGCGCGTCCTGGGCGCCGTCGGACGCCACCATCATGGGCCAGTGTGATTTAGCGCTCATGGCCGAGCAAATGTCAGGGGACGCGTCGTCCCAGGCCGCTTCGCCGGCATCCCAGGCCGGCCCTCGCCTGGATGCCACCAAGGTCCGCCAGGCGACGCTGGATTCGCTTCGCGCCCTGATGCTGATCCGGTCGCACCGGGTGCGCGGCCATCTGCTGGCCAAGCTCGACCCGCTCGAATTGGACGTCCGCCAAGACCACCCCGAACTCAACCCGAACACCTACGGCTTCCATGACGCGGACATGGACCGGGTTATTTTCCTCAACTACGTGCTCGGGCTGGAATCGGCGACCATGCGCGAGATCATGTTGATATTGCACAAGACCTATTGCGGCACCATCGGCATTGAATACATGCACATCCAGGACCCGGATGAAAAATCGTGGCTGCAGGAACGCATGGAAACCATCCACAACCGGACCCACTTCACCGCCAAGGGCAAGCGCGCCATCCTTGATCGGTTAATAGAAACCGAAGGGTTTGAGCAGTACCTGGACAAAAAATTCACCGGCACCAAACGCTTCGGGCTGGACGGCGGTGAAAGCCTGGTGCCGGCCATGGAACAGATTTTCAAACGCGGCACCCAGTTAGGCATCGAGGAAATCGTCATCGGCATGCCCCACCGGGGACGCTTGAACGTGCTCGCCAACGTCATGGGCAAGCCGTTCCAGGCGATTTTCTCGGAATTTCAAGGCGCCACCACACACCCCGAAGACGTGTTGGGCTCCGGCGACGTCAAATACCACCTGGGCACATCTTCGGATCGGGTGTTCGACGGCAAATCCATCCACCTCAGCCTGACCGCCAACCCGTCGCACCTGGAAGTCGTCAACACGGTGTGCCTGGGAAAAGTGCGCGGCAAGCAAATGCAACGCGGCGATGTCGACCGTGAAAAGGTCATGGCCCTGCTGTTGCACGGCGACGCCGCCTTTTCCGGCCAGGGCCTGGTGCCCGAAGCCTTCGACCTGTCCAATCTGATCGGTTATCAAACCGGCGGCACCATTCATATCGTAGTCAACAACCAGATCGGCTTCACGACCTCGCCCCGGTTTTCACGTTCATCCACCTATTGCACGGATGTCGCCAAGGTCGTGTCGGCGCCGATCTTCCACGTCAACGCCGACGACCCGGAAGCCGTCGTCCACTGCGCCCGGATCGCCACCGAATACCGCCAGAAATTCAAAAAAGATGTTGTTATCGACATGATCTGCTACCGCCGCCACGGCCATAATGAGGGCGACGAGCCGATGTTCACGCAACCGACCATGTACAAGAAAATCGCCGGGCACCCGACGACACGGGACATCTACGCCAAAAAGCTGATCACCGAGGGCCTGATCACGCAGGAGCAGCTCGACCATGCCATCGACGACGTTAAAAAGGACCTCGACGAATCCTTTGAAGCCGCCGCCGGCTATAAACCCAATAAAGCAGATTGGTTCGACGGCGCCTGGGCCGGTTTTTCCGTGGCCACCGGCGGCGCCCGGCGCGGCGACACCAGCGTCACCATGGAACGCCTGAAAGAAGTTGGCCAGGCGCTGACCCGGGTTCCCGACAACTTCAACCTGAATCCCAAGATCATCCGCCAACTCGAACACAAGGGCGCAATGATCGAGTCCGGCACAGGAATCGATTGGGCGACCGCTGAGGCGCTGGCCTTCGGCACCTTGTTGCTGGAAGGCAATTCGGTGCGC
The DNA here is from genome assembly GCA_027624235.1 of Pseudomonadota bacterium. Taxonomy (GTDB): domain Bacteria; phylum Pseudomonadota; class Alphaproteobacteria; order Rhodospirillales; family Casp-alpha2; genus Casp-alpha2. Next base: position 16,254 of record JAQBYB010000059.1, read on the forward strand.
CTGTCAGGACAGGATTCCGGCCGCGGCACGTTCTCACACCGCCATTCGGTGCTGGTCGATCAAACCAATGATGAGCGGTACGTGCCGCTGATGAACCTGCGCTTCGGGCAAGCCCCGTTCGAGGTCATCGACAGCCCGCTTTCCGAGGCCGGCGTGCTTGGGTTCGAGTACGGCTACAGCCTGTCAGAACCGCAAATGCTGATTTTATGGGAAGCCCAGTTCGGTGACTTCGCCAACGGCGCCCAGGTCGTGATCGACCAGTTTATCAGTTCCGGCGAACACAAATGGCTGCGCATGTCGGGTCTGGTGATGCTGTTGCCGCATGGCTACGAAGGCCAGGGACCGGAACATTCATCGGCCAGGCTGGAACGGTATTTGCAGTTATGCGCCGAAGATAACCTTCAGGTCTGCAACTGCACGACACCGTCCAACTACTTCCATGCGTTGCGCCGCCAGATGCGCCGCGAATTCCGCAAACCTCTGATTCTGATGTCGCCGAAATCGCTGCTCCGGCACAAAAGCTGCGTTTCCAAACTGGCGGAAATGGCCGAAGGCACGTTCTTCCACCGGGTTTTGTGGGACGATGGCGACGTCCATGCCGACGCCAAGATCAAAAAAGTGGTGCTGTGTTCCGGCAAGGTCTACTTCGACATCGCCGCCGAGCGCGACAAGCGAAAGCAAAAAGATACCTACATCCTTCGCCTCGAGCAGCTTTTCCCGTTCCCCCGCCAAGCGCTGATCGATGAAATATGCCGCTTCAACAATATCGAAGAGGTGGTCTGGTGCCAGGAAGAGCCCCGCAACATGGGATCGTGGAGTTACATCTTCGAACCGCTGGAGGAAGTTTTGCTGGAAATCGGCGGCAAGGCGACCAGACCGTCCTACGCCGGTCGCCTGGCTGCCGCCTCGCCGGCCACCGGCTCCATGAAAAAGCATATCACCGAACAGGCGCAGTTGGTTGATGACGCTTTATCGACCAAAAAGGTCGCCAAAAAGACCAGTGCTAAGAAGAAGGGGTAAAGAAGGTATGGCTGTTGAAATTAAGGTTCCCGCCCTGGGCGAATCCGTGACCGAAGCGACCGTCGCCAAATGGTTCAAGGCCGCCGGCGACGCCGTCGCCGTCGATGAAGCCCTGGTCGAACTGGAAACCGACAAGGTCACGGTCGAGGTCA
>JAQBYB010000158.1 GCA_027624235.1 Pseudomonadota bacterium
GGATCACCACCTGGGTTTCACGCCAGCCTTTCTTTTCAAAATGATGATGCAGCGGCGCCATGCGGAAAACGCGGCGACCGGTCAATTTGAACGATGCGACCTGGACGATCACCGAGACGGTCTCCAAAACGAAAAGACCGCCGATGATGGCCAGCACCAGCTCATGCTTGGTGATGACGCTGACCGCGCCAAGCGCGCCGCCGACCGACAGCGACCCTGTATCGCCCATGAAAACCATCGCGGGCGGCGCGTTAAACCACAGAAACCCAAGACTTGCGCCAACCAGCGCGCCGCAGAAAACGGTCAGCTCGCCAGCGCCTGGAATGCCGTGGATCTGTAGATAGCCGGCAAAAACCGTGTTTCCCACCAGGTAGGCGATCAACGCCAAACAGGCAGCGACAATCATGGCCGGTACGATGGCCAGCCCGTCCAGACCGTCCGTCAAATTTACCGCGTTGGAGGCGCCGACCATGACCAGGGCGGCGAACGGAATAAAGAACCAGCCGAGTTCGATCAGGACGTTTTTCAGGAATGGAATAGCCAGGCTTGAGGCCGTCGGGCTTTGCGAGATCTCGAGGACCCACCAGGCAATCAGGCAGGCGATGACGATTTCGGCAACGATTTTGATCCGGCCTGAAAGGCCCTTGGACGATTTTCGATAAAGCTTGAGATAATCATCGACAAAGCCGATGCCGCCGAAACCCAGCGTCACCAGCAGAACCGCCCAGACATAACGGTTCGACAAATCGGCCCACAGCAATGTCGCCGCCGACAAAGCGATGAGGATCAGGAACCCACCCATGGTCGGGGTTCCCTTCTTGGTCAGCGGATGACCCTCCGGGCCGTCATCGCGAATGGGCTGGCCTTCGGCCTGTTGGCTCCGCAGCAGCCTGATCATCGGTGCGCCAAGCATGAAGCTGATAACCAGAGCGGTGAGGACGGCGCCGCCGGTGCGGAAGGTCAGATAGCGGAAAAGGTTGAAGGCGCTGACGTCATCGGCGAGGGGAAATAACAGGTGATAAAGCATTACCCGGCGCCTCTTACCCGCGCGCGGTTGCGCTGGTCGTGGCGAGACCGAGCAAGGCCTCCACGACTGTTTTCATATTGGTCGCCAGTGACCCCTTGACGACGACCACATCCCCGGCCCGGACAATCTTCTCCACCTGGCGCGCCAAGGAGCCGGATTCCGCGGCATAGGCGCCGAGATTCTTGGTCGGCAGATCCTCGACCATTGTGGCCATGCCGGGCCCGCAGGCGAAGGTGAGGTCGATATTGTTTGATAGGAGCTGTTCGGCGACTGCTCTGTGGAAGTCGGCCGATCGCTGGCCGAGTTCGCGCATGTCGCCGAGGATGGCGATCCGCCGGCCGCCTGGTCCGGGCGCGGCGGCGCCCAGGGTTTCGATCGCTGCTTTCATGGATGCCGGATTGGCATTGTAGCTTTCGTCGATCAGGGTCAGGGTTCCGTCCGCCAGGCCGATACTGTGCCGTTGGCCGCGTCCGGCGCCGGGCGTCATGGCCCGGAGGCTGCGCGCCGCGGCGGCGACATCGGCGTCGATCGCTGAAATCGCCGCCAGCATGGCAAGGCTGTTCATCGCCAGGTGTTTTCCCGGTGCGCCGGTCCGATATTCGATTGACCGCCCAAGGATATCGGCTTTGACCGAAGCGCCGTCCGCGTCGCCGGCATAGGAGATCAGGCGCACGTTGGCCTCTTTATGTTCGCCAAAGGCCAGAATTTGATCGATTCCGCTGGCCCGGGCCGCTGCCGCCAGCCGGTCATACAAGGGGTTGTCGCGGTTAAGGACGGCGGTTCCCCCTTCCATGCCCAGGAAGATTTCCGCCTTGGCGTCGGCGATGGCCTCGATGGAGTCAAAAAATTCGATATGGGCTGCTTCCACGGTGGTGATGACCGCCACATGGGGACGGATCATGCGCGACAGGGGCGCGATTTCGCCGGCGTGGTTCATGCCGACCTCAAAAATTCCGAAGTCTCCATCCGCCGGCATCCGGGCCAGAGACAACGGCACGCCCCAATGGTTGTTGAAACTCTTGACGCTGGCGCTGGTCGCGCCCTGTTGCGCCAGGGCGGTGTGCAACGCATCCTTGGTGCCGGTTTTGCCGACGCTGCCGGTTACGGCGATGATACGGGCGGTGGTCCTGGTGCGGGCTGTCACGGCAAGAGCGCGCAGGGCATCCATGGTATTGGCAACGACCAGCAGGGGCGCGGTTTTGGGCAGGCCTTCCGGATGGCGGCTGATGATCGCCGCGGCGGCGCCGTCTTCCATGGCGGCGGAAACGAAGTCGTGCCCGTCAAAATTAGGGCCATCGATTGCGACAAACAAATCGTCTTTTTCCACGGCGCGGCTATCGATGGACACACCGTGCGCCACCCACGCGACGGTCGCCTGACCCCCCGTGGCGGTGGTTGCGCTGGCAGATGTCCACAACGGCCCCGTCATCAGCTGGTCTTTCCATCAATTGCATTGACCACGGCGCGGGCGACCTGGGCGTCATCGAACGGCATCACCTGATCGCCCACGATCTGGCCGGTTTCATGCCCTTTGCCGGCGATGACCAGCACATCGTCTGGCCCAAGCAGCGAAATGGCGTGATGGATCGCCTCGGCGCGGTCGCCGATTTCCGTCGCCGCAGGGCAACTCGCTAAAATTTCACGGCGGAT
>JAQBYB010000006.1 GCA_027624235.1 Pseudomonadota bacterium
GTCAGCTCAATTAACGCAATTAAGACAGTGGGTTAAAGGTAATTTGAACTAGTTATCTGGTACAGCCCCCTTCTTTTTTCTGCGAGTGGGTCGTTTTATGCGGCCTTTATCCAAAAATTCTTGAAGCTGTGATTCAACCAAATAACGGACCACTTCAGAATGGCTTCCCCCGACTTCTTGCAAGCCAACAAGTTGATTGAGCAGGTCCTTGGCTCCCGATGGCAGGGTAAACCAAAGCTTATCATTTGATGCGCCTGTTTTCTTTGTGGGCATAACAAACAATTATAACTATTGGATAATAAGATACTAGTCTGGTTCTAAGTTGATAAGTATCTATTGACAAATAGGGCCAAATAGGCACAATATATTGTGTTTACGATGCGTATGTGACTACGGTGAGACTCCCAGCCGAAGCCCTTCGGGGTGCAATGGGGGAGCAAGGGAGCGCCCCCCGTACGCAACGAATAGGCGGCAGGTCGATTATTCGGTCTGCCGCTTTATTATTTCAGGATAGGGGTTTCTGATAATGCTGTTGCGTTTTGAGGCCTGCCTCAACAGTCTTCGAAATTCAGAAAAGTTAGTGCGGTGAAAAGTTTCTACATGAATGCCTGAATCGTCTTTAGTCGCTTTCAAAACTAACTTGAACGGCCTCCCTTCTCTTTCTTCAGCAATATATCCCATCATTAAATGTCTAGGGCGCTCTGGGTTCTTCACCGCATACCCCTTTCTCATGGTCAAAGACAAAAGAGGAAAGTCGCTAAATAGAATATCGGGGTGGGTAAACCGTTCTTTGTCATAGGTATACTCAGAGAGCAGGACCATTCCATTTTTTCCGGCTCCGATAGAATCAGCAAGCTTTCTTTCTAAAAGCCCAACCTCTACTGGACCCCTGCTTATGTTGGCAACTAGGTTTGCTAGCTCGACATCATCCACCCTTTTGTTCTCCGTCTTTTCTTGGAAATTAATTTGTGAATATGTCCGAGCATCATATTTTCGAATGGCCCTACTTCGGCAACAGCAAATAATAGCTGCCGCGTTGTTTCATTGCGCCGGCCATGATCCCGGCTGCCCTGCCGTAGCCGACGAACAGGTCGCCGCGCACCGGGCCTTTGATGGCGCTGCCCGTATCCTGGGCGATGACCAGACGGCGGAGCGGTTTTCTCGACTTTCCCGGCTCGGTGGTGTTGAGCCAGATCGGCGCGCCGAGGGGAATAAATGTCCGGTCAACGGCGAGGCTCCGGCCCGGCGTCAGGACGACCCCCTGCGCCCCGATGGGGCCGTCGCCATCGAAGATGCGGAAAAAGATATAGGACTTGTTTAAATCCATCAGCCGAAGGCCCGCCAGCGGGTTGGCCTCAAGCCACGCCTGAATAGTTTGCATCGAGACAGCGTCCGAATTCAAAATTCCCTTGGCCACCAGTTCCCGCCCGATCGGCGTGTAGCGATGACCGTTGCGCCCGGCAAACCCGATCCGCACTTGCGATCCGTCCGGAAGCACCACCCGGCCCGAGCCCTGGATGTGCAAAAAGAAGGCGTCGATAGCGCTATCGACCCACAGCAGTTCCAGCTGCTGGCCCTTGAGAACGCCTTGATTGATCTCGGCGCGGGTCGGAAAGGGGATGATTTTATTGTTGCGGAGCCGGCCGGAAATAACCTCGCCTTTCCATTTCGGTGTAAATTTTTCGAGATCGATGGAAACAAGATCTTTCGGAAGGCCGTAAATCGGATACTGGTAGGTGGTGTCGGGCTGCCAGGCGCCGCGAAGTTCCGCCTCGTAATACCCGGTAAACAGCCCCTGGGCCTGGCCGTCATTGCTGGCCCGGTACGGCAAGAAGTGCGATTCGAAAAAATACCGGATCTCGGTCTCGGTTCCCGATTGCACCCTGGCCGCCGCCGCGCAAATCGGCAACCAGTCCGAAATTCGGCTCGGCGCCAATTTGGGCTCAAGCGTTACGTCGGGCGCCACGGTCTTTAATTTTGCGCACGACTTAAGAAACGCCGGCAAGGCCTCTGACAGCCTGTCGCCCTTCCATCCGGGAAGCTCATCGAAGCTGGTGAGGGTCGGCCTTAGGTCCCCCCAGGGGATTTCGGCGGGTTGTTCAGTGGGAATCAGGGGCAGCCCGCATGCCGCCAGCAGAGAAAGAAGCAACGCCACCGTCGGCGGCGTCAAAAAATTTGAGTAGGGTTTTTGTCTACTCAAGGCTGCTGGTCGCAACCAGGGACCAGTTCGGATCGCGGGACTTCGTGTCTCTGGCGAAGGTCCAGAAATCGGTGACATCGATAACCGCGTTGGGGTTGCCATCAATGACGTCGCCGTTTTCATCCCGGGTTGAGTTGATTTGTTGACTGACGAATTTGACGGTGACATTCACGGTCCGGCTCTCGACAAAAGCCTCGTTGATTTCCGCCGATAGAATGCCGACCAGCGTGTCTTCCAGGGTTTCGCCGGCTTGCTCCCGGTCCCTGATTGCTTTGGTGAAATTGGCCAGAACCTCTGGGTTCAACAGTGGCTTCAGCGCCCCCGCGTCACCGCTGGAATAGGCGCCGAGAATGACCTCAAAGGCAATGCGCGCGCCGGAAAGAAATTCCTTCGGATCAAAGCTCGGATCAAGCGCCCGGATTTTTTTGTAGTCCTCCGCCAGGGGGCCATCGTCGTCAGCCGGCTTATCCTCGGTTGCTTTTTCGGCATCCGCCCTTGACGCCTTGTCACGGCGGTCCGGCAGCGGCACCACGTTTTCATCGGGGGATTCCTGGGATTGTTCCTTTTGCTGTTTTTTAAACGGATCATCGAACTTATTCTCGTGACCGTCCCGGCGACCGAGAACACTGCGAAGCCGCAACACCAAAAAGGCCGCAACCATCGCGAAGAATATGATGTCGATAAACTGGAAGTTTTCGCCCATTTTCTATAACGGCTCTTTAAACCACACGAGACGGACCTAGGTGGACGGCCCCGCACACTTGAGTTAAACACATTGTCCAAACACCCACACAGGTTAACGGCTAACGGCACCCAGGTCCATAAACCTGTCCCCATGGTCGCAAAGCGGTAGGCCCCTAGGGGTAGATAGTCAGGAAAGCGGGAAAGAGCAAGCATGGGAGCCGTCCTTTTCATTATCCTGGTCGGCGTGCCGATTATCGAAATCACCCTTTTTATAAAAGTCGGCGCGTTGATCGGCCTTTGGCCGACCATCGGCGTTGTCATCCTGACCGCCCTGGCCGGCACCATGTTGTTGCGCCTCCAGGGTTTGGCGACACTGAGAAAGGCGCGGGCCAGCCTTGAACAGAACCGCTTTCCCCTGGACGCGGTTTTTGACGGTCTTTGCCTGGCGGTGGCCGGCGCGTTGTTGCTGACGCCCGGTTTTTTCACCGACGGAGTCGGGCTTTTGCTTTTTCTGCCGCGATTACGAAATTTTTTGCGCCACCGTATTGCCCGCATTCTGGCTGAACGCGGCCATGTTGAGGTGCGCACCGCGGGGCCGCAGGGAGCGCCGGGCCCTATTATCGATGGTGAGTTCGAGGACATTACGCCCGAGGACACTACGCCCGACGATATCAGGCCGCCGAAACCGCCCCGCCATAACGAAGACTACCGCCCGAAGAGGTTGTTCAGGCTTCCGTTCCATGATAGCCACGGGGCCTCTTACGTATTCAGCACGTATTGTTAAACAGTTATCGGAAGAGAAATCATGGCGAAAAAACCAACGACAGACGGCGCAGCCGACGAAAATGCAGACGCCGCCCCCATCGCGGCGGACCAGGTTCCCGAACAGGCGGTTAATGAGCAGCCGCTTGCGATCAACGCCCAGTATACCAAGGATCTTTCCTTTGAGGCGCCGGGCGCGCCCGCAATCTACGGACTAATGCAGCAAGAAGCGCCGGACATCAGCGTCAGCGTTAATGTCAACGTCAGCCCCCTTCAGGAAAGGACCTTTGAGGTCATTCTTGAGATCGGCGCCGAGTGCAAGGTCAAGGATCAAACGGCGTTTATTGTTGAGCTGGAATACGCCGGTGTTTTCACCCTGGCCGTGCCCGAAGAACATGTTCAACCAATATTGCTGATTGAATGCCCGCGCCTGTTGTTTCCGTTTGCCCGAAACATTCTTGCCGATGTTACCCGTGACGGCGGGTTTCCTCCGTTGATGCTGGGACCGCTGGATTTTGCCTCCATGTACCAAGCCAAGATGCAGGGGCTTGAAAGCGCCATGGCGGCGGGTGCGGACGCGGACGCCGACACATAACGCCGTTGAGGCTTTAAGCCCTCCAGATCGGCGCGTCTATTTTATCAAGAAACGCCGCGTGGGCGGCCTCTTCCTCGGGGCTCGGCGCATGCGGCCGTGGCGGCCGGCGGCTCACCGCAGCGCCTTCGATGATGATCTCGGTATTGGCGGCCAGCTCGAGGCCCTGTTGACGACCGCCGATCAATTCCAGGTAAACATCCGACAGCAGCCGTGCGTCCTTCAATGCGCCATGCAGGGTGCGATCCGAGTTATCGATTTGAAAGCGGTGGCACAAGGCGTCCAGGTTGGCGGGCGATCCGGGGAACTTGCGCCGCGCCAGCCCAACCGTGTCGATGGCGCGTTCCGCCGATAGCGGTTCCTGGCCGACCCTTTCACGCTCGGCGTTTAGAAAGCTTAAGTCAAAATCGGCATTGTGAATAATCAGCATCGAATCGCCGATAAAGGCCTCAAAAGCCTCGGCAATATCGGCGAATGTTGGCTTATCGGAAAGAAAGTCCTGGCTCAGCCCGTGGATCGCTTCGGCCTGTTCGGGCATATCCCGCTCAGGATTGATATAGGCATGGAAGTGCTGGCCGGTGGGCATGTGATTAACCAGCTCGACACAGCCGATCTCGACGATCCTGTCGCCGGACTTTGCACTCAGGCCCGTGGTTTCCGTATCAAGAACGACTTCGCGCAACAACCCTACTCCCTGCCGGGGGGTGAACAGGCGACCGGGGCGGCCAATTTCTTCCCTGCCAATCCCGGGTGAGTCTGACAACGTTCAAAATCTGAAGCAAGCTGAAGTCGCGGCCAAGGCCGGTTAAAACGACAAAATCCGAACGGCGGCGCTTTTCCACATCCGGTATTTGCCGCGCCAGAATAGAATCCAGTCTTTCGCGGGTCATGCCGGGCCGCCTGAGAACCCTTCGTTCCTGTAGGAACCTGGGCGCCGATACCGTAATCACCCCGTCACAACGATCTTCGGCGCCGGTTTCAAACAGCAGCGGAATGTCGAGAACAACCTGGCGGCAGCCTTGGCGGGCGCTGCGCTCGAGAAATCGGCGTTCGCGCTTTCGAACCATTGGATGCAGAATTTTTTCAAGCCGGACAAGCGCATCCGGATCACCGAAAGCCCGCTTGGCAAGGGCCTCGCGGTTAAGCGCGCCCTTTACCACCGCCTCGGGAAACATCTTGGCAATCATGTCCGCCGCTTCGCCGCCGGCCCCGGTTAGCTCATGAACGGCCTTGTCGGCATCATGAACAGGCAGCCCCAACCGCCGAAAATTATTAGCGGCGACGGTCTTGCCCATACCGATCGACCCGGTCAGCCCAAGGATCAGCATGGCTCAAGGCCCTCCAGGATAAAGGTTCTCAAGGCGTCCGTGACCTCAGGCTTGACCCCGAACCAAAAGAAAAAACCCGGCCGCGCCTGATGCAGCAACATGCCTAACCCATCAACGGTCGGGTTGCCGCGCCCGCCAGCCGCCGCCAACAACGGCGTCGTCAACGGCGTATAGACGATGTCCGTAACCACCGCGGACTCCGGTAGCGCCACAAGGTCCAGATCAAGGGGGTCTTTTCCCGTCATCCCCAAGGTCGTGGTGTTGACGAGCAGCCCGATTTCCTCGAGCGCCGAGGCGCGCTTGTCCCATTCGACGACGGTGATGGCGCCGCCAATTTCCTTGGCCAGCCGTTCGGCGCGTTCCTTGGTTCGGTTGACCAGCCTGAGCTCGCTGACGCCGGCGTCCAATAACGCAACAACAACGGCGCGCGCCGCGCCGCCGGCGCCGAGGACCGTGACCGGGCCTTGGTCCGCCGCCCAATCCGGGGCGCCGCCTTTCAGGTTTTCCATAAAACCGAAGCCGTCGGTGTTGCCGCCATACAGCTTTCCTTCCTGCACGACGACAGTATTAACGGCGCCGATGCGCCGGACGTTATCATCCACCGTATCCATATGGGCGACGGCGGCCTCTTTGTGGGGGACGGTGATGTTGACGCCGGCGAATTCCTGGCTGGCAAGCTTGAGCAAAAAAAGCCTGAGCGTCTCCGGCGGTACCGGCAGCGGCTCATAGACACCGTTGATGCCGTGCTCCTTCAACCAATAGCCGTGCAGGCGCGGCGACAGGGAGTGGCTGACCGGCCAGCCGATGACGCCGGCTTGAATAAATCTTTCGTTTTCAGTCATCCGCGCTATTCCTCAACAGCGCCTACCTTGCGTAAAAATTCCAGCAAGGCCAAGAGGGGAAGTCCCAAAATAGCAAAATAATCGCCGTCGATGCGGCTGAATAGTTGCGCCCCCGCCGCCTCCAGCCGGTAGGCGCCGACGCTTTCCAGGATGCCCGCGCCGGACCCGTCAAGATAGCGTTCCAGGAACCCGTCCGAAAAATCACGCATCGTCAGGGCGGGCGTTTCCAGGTGCCGCCAGACATTGGCCCCGCCCCGATACACTGAAACCGCGCAGATCAGTCGGTGGCGGCGACCGCGAAGCGCCCGCAGCGTTTCCGCCGCAGCGTCTAAATCCGGCGGCTTATCAAACCAGCGACCGTCACATTCCAGAATTTGGTCGGCGCCGATGACCAGGGCGTCCGGGTAGCGGGCGCCGACATCGGCGGCTTTGGCGTCGGCCAGGGTGGCGGCGGCGGTTTCTACATCACCGCCCTGCGTGCGACTTTTGTTCTTGATGATATCCTCGTCGACTGTCGAGGCTTCGCAGGTGTGCGGGACACCGGCGCACCTTAATATATCGCTGCGGATTTTACTGGCCGAGGCCAACACGATAGAGCTCATGGCGCGCCCGTTATCCTATTGAGGACAATCAGTCTTCTTGTTCCCTGCGGCGGTTGTGCATCTGAATGATGGTCGCCGCCGTCTCCTCAATCGATTTACGGCTGACGTTAATCACCGGCCAGTTGTTTTTGGTGAACAGGCGCCGGGCGTCGTTGATTTCCTCCGACACCTTTTCAAGATCGACATAATCGCTGCTTTCGTCCTGGTCGAGCAGTTTCAGCCGCTGGCGGCGAATTTCAACCAGGCGCTTGGGTTCCTTGGTCAGCCCGACGATCAATGGGTTGGTGGCGGTAAATAGCTCATCGGGAAGTACACAACCCGGGACAATTGGAATGTTGGCGGTTTTAATGCCGCGGTTGGCCAGATAAATGCTGGTCGGGGTTTTCGACGTCCTTGAAACACCCACCAACACGACGTCCGCCTTGTTCAGATCGCGGGTCATTTGCCCGTCATCATGGCTGAGGACAAAGTGCATGGCCTCGATGCGGCTGAAATATTCCGCGTCCATAACATGTTGGCGGCCGGGCATGGGATGAACTTCGGCGTCCAGGTGGTTGCCCAATTTGGCGATGATCTGGTCAAGCACAGCAATGCAAGGCACCTGAAGTTTCCGGCATCCTTCTTCGAGTAGGTCGCGGACTTCCTCGTTGACGATGGTATAAAGGACAAACCCCGGATCTTCGCGAATGCCGTCCAGGACTTCCTCGACCTGGTCCTTGGACCGTACCATCGACCAAAGATGTTCATTGGCGTCGATGGTGTCGAATTGCACCAGACACGCACGCGCCACCAGGCTGACGGTTTCTCCCGTCGAGTCTGAAACCATATGAAGATGAAAGGTTTTAACGTGTTTGTCGGTCATTTTGCCCCGCGGACAGTTTGGGGATAAGTCCGCTCTTTTGCTGAAACGGCTATTGTGTTCACAATTGCCGAAAGTTCATATACCGGCTGAAACACCTGTGTAAAACATTATACACGCTATCGCAAAACCCAAGGGTTTGCTTATATACGGAGAACTATCCCCCTTAATCACAATCGGTAAGAGATATTACAACGTGTTGTTAAATATACATCAAATAATCTTACAAACAGGTTGACCACAGGCCCTATCCGGTAGGCCGTGGGATTTTATCAAGTCTCTTGAACAAATCCGTATCAATAATAATCCCCGAACTTCGCTTTACTACTACTACAACTACCTTTCTTATAAAAAATATATAGATTGTTTTAATAATGAAAAACGTGAAAACCGGCCTTCAAAAATGAGCTTTCCTTCCGACCAGAAACTAATGATGCGCGCCTTACGGGGGGAAACGCTGGAACGGCCGCCGTTCTGGTTGATGCGGCAAGCCGGGCGGTATTTGCCCGAATATCGTGAGTTGCGACAGAATTCCAAGAATTTTCTGGATTTTTGTTACACGCCGGATTTGGCGGTCGAAGTCACCTTACAACCGCTTCGCCGGTATCACATGGATGCGGCGATTTTGTTCAGCGATATCCTGGTGATACCGGACGCCTTGGGCCAAAAAGTAGAATTTTTAGAAGGTGAAGGACCGGTGCTGGATCCGGTTCAGTGCCTGGACGATATCAAAAAATTAAACCCTAATAAAATCGATGAGCACCTTGCCCCGGTGTTTGAAACGCTCAAACGACTGTCGGCGGAAATTCCTAAGGAAACCGCCCTGATCGGTTTTGCCGGATCGCCCTGGACGATCGCCGTTTATATGATCGAAGGGCGTGGCGGCACGGATCACGGCAACGTCCTGGAATGGGCCGAACACCGCCCCGAAGAATTTCAGGTGCTCATTGACCTGCTGGTGGAGACGACGTCGGCGTATCTTATTGGCCAAGTTGAAAGCGGCGCCGAGATTATCCAGTTGTTCGACAGCTGGGCGGGTGTTTTGAACGCGGGACAATTCCAGTGCTGGAGTATCGAGCCGACGCGGCGCATCGTCGAACGGCTGCATGAGCGCTGCCCCGGTGTGCCGGTGATCGGGTTTCCGCGCAACGTCGGCGAATTGGCGGTGGACTACGTCACCAAAACCGGCGTCGATGGCGTCAGCCTGGACCAGGACATGGCCTTGGACTGGATCGCCGAAACCCTGCAGCCGAAATGCACCGTGCAAGGCAACCTGGACAACAAAGTTCTGGTTACCGGCGGCGCGGCGCTGGACCACGCCACCGTCAACATCCTGAGGACGCTTTCCGGCGGGCCTTTTATTTTCAATCTTGGCCATGGCGTGTTGCCGGAAACGCCACCGGAACACGTTGGCCGGGTCGCCGAGCTGGTTCGGGGCTGGCCGGCATCGGGTGATGGGCCCAGCGCCAGCGATGGAAAAAATTGATGGGACGGCTTGGCGTCGTTCTGTTCAATCTTGGCGGGCCGGACAGCCCGGAAGCGGTCGAGCCGTTTTTATTCAATCTGTTCAACGATCCGGCGATTATCGGCCTTCCCGGCGTCCTGCGCTGGCCATTGGCCAAATTTATCTCCAGGCGCCGGGCCCCGGTGGCGACGGAGATTTACCGGCACCTGGGCGGAAAATCGCCGCTGTTGGAAGAAACCGAGGCCCAGGCCGAGGCGCTGGGCCATGCCTTGGCCGAATATCTTGGTGAGGGCGCGGATAAGGTCCGGGTTTTCATTGCCATGCGCTATTGGCACCCGATGACCGCGGCAACGGTCAGCGCGGTCAAGGCCTTCAATCCGGACAACATCGTTTTGTTGCCGCTGTATCCGCAGTTTTCGACGACCTCGACAGGCTCGTCGATCAAGGAATGGCGGCGGGTGGCGGCGGCGCAGGGGCTGGCGGCGCCGACGCGGACGGTCTGCTGTTACCCGGTTGAGCAGGGCTACATCGAAAGCCTGGCGGGTCTGGTCAGGCCGGCGATCGAGGCGGCCCAAAAACATGGCCGGTTTAGGGTGCTGTTCTCCGCCCACGGGCTGCCGGAGAAAATTATCGCCAAGGGCGATCCCTATTCCTGGCAGATCGAGGCGACCGCCGGGGCGCTGGTCAAGGCGCTTTCGGTTGCCGGCCTGGATCATGCCGTGTGTTTTCAAAGCCGGGTCGGGCGGTTGAAATGGATCGGCCCGTCCCTGGATGATGAGATTGAGCGCGCCGCCATGGACGGCGTGGCGGTGGTGGTGGTGCCGATTGCTTTTGTATCCGAACACTCCGAAACTTTGGTGGAGCTGGATATCGAATACCGGGACATGGCCGAGAAACTTGGCGTTCCCGCCTATATCCGGGTTCCGGCGATCGGTGTTGAGACGACGTTCATATCCGCCCTGGCGCGGATTGCCGCCTTTGCATTGAAAGACGGAGCGCTAAAGGGGGATACTCAAACCTGTTCAGCGGCGGGCGGGCGGCAATGCCCGGCGGTACACGGACAATGTCCGCTCTAGAAGGATGACAGCAGCGTGGAATTTTCGGCGGAAGCATATCTTTGGCTAAAGGCGCTTCATACCATCAGCGTAATTTCCTGGATGGCGGGATTGCTGTATCTGCCGCGGCTGTTCGTCTATCACGCGAAGGCGGCGGCGGGGTCTGAATTATCGGAAACCCTGAAAATCATGGAACGCCGGCTTTTGAATTTCATCATGAACCCGGCGATGATTGCGTCGGTTGTGTTCGGCGGGCTGATGGTGGCGGACGTTAACTTCCCCTGGGACGGCGGCTGGATGCACGCCAAGCTGGCGTTTGTCGTGTTGTTGTTGGCGGCGCACCTGGCGATGGGCCGCTGGCGGCGCGAATTTGCCGAGGACCGCAATACCCGCTCACACAAATTCTATCGCGTCGCCAACGAGGTGCCGACGGTGTTGATGATCGGAATTGTCATTTTTGTGGTCGTTCGTCCGTTTTAAGCCGCGGACAACTTTAGCGGCATTCGCATTCTTCAATTGACAGGTCGGGTTGGATTGCTTTATTCCTTCCGCGTTCTGTCGGTTCCGGCAAACCTTATCTTTTTTTCGCGCCCGCCTTTCCCGCCCCTCGGGCTTTCTGCCCGTTTTTCGGAATTCCGCCGATAGAACTGACCTGACGCCGAGCCGTCCTGTCGGGCCGTTACGTCCAATTTCCCCCCTTTAACTCAAAGACATGCCCCATGAATCTTCAAGAGCTCAAAACCAAATCCCCCGCCGACCTTCTGGCCTTTGCCGAAGAACTGGAAATCGAAAACGCCTCGTCGCTGCGTAAGCAGGACATGATGTTCGCGATCCTCAAGCAATTGGCGGAAAACGACGTTGCTATTTTCGGCATCGGCGTGCTTGAGGTGCTCCAGGACGGCTTCGGCTTCCTGCGTAGCCCGGAATCCAATTATCTGCCGGGCCCGGATGATATTTACGTATCCCCCAGCCAGGTTCGGCGCTTCGCGCTGAGGACCGGCGACACCGTCGAAGGCGAAATCAGATCGCCCAAGGAAGGGGAGCGGTATTTTGCTCTGCTGAAGATCAATCAAATCAATTTCGCCGACCCCGGCGATGTTCGTCACCGCATCAATTTCGATAACCTGACGCCGCTGTACCCCGATGAATTCATGCAGATGGAACTGAACAACCCGGAATTGAAGGACCCGACCACCCGTGTCATCGATTTGGTCTGCCCCATCGGCAAGGGCCAGCGCGCCCTGATCGTGGCGCCGCCGCGCACCGGTAAAACGGTGATGTTGCAGAACATCGCCCACTCGATTTCCATCAACCACCCGGAAGTCTATCTGATCGTGCTGCTGATCGATGAGCGCCCGGAAGAAGTCACCGACATGGACCGTTCGGTCAAGGGTGAGGTCGTCAGCTCGACCTTTGATGAGCCGGCGGCGCGCCACGTGCAGGTCGCCGAAATGGTCATCGAAAAAGCCAAGCGCCTGGTCGAACACAAACGCGATGTGGTGATCCTGTTGGATTCCATCACCCGCCTGGCCCGCGCCTATAACACCGTGGTGCCGTCATCGGGCAAGGTGCTGACCGGCGGCGTCGACGCCAACGCCTTGCAACGCCCGAAACGGTTTTTCGGGGCTGCCCGCAACATCGAAGAGGGCGGCTCGCTGACCATCATTTCGACCGCCCTGATCGATACCGGGTCGCGCATGGACGAGGTCATCTTCGAAGAATTCAAGGGCACCGGTAACTCGGAAATCATCCTTGATCGCAAGCTGTCGGACCGGCGCACCTGGCCGACCATCGACATCACCAAATCCGGCACCCGCAAGGAAGAACTGCTGGTCGATCAGGCGGTGCTGTCGAAGATGTGGGTACTCCGGCGCATCCTGATGCCAATGGGCGTCACCGACGCCATGGACTTCCTGTTAGACAAGCTCAAGCACTCGAAGACCAATTCCGACTTCTTCGACTCCATGAACACCTAAGCTTTTTGTTGCCGCAAATGCGTCGTCGCGGATGTAGGCATCCGCTCGGGATTTGCTTTTTATTCCGCAAATACGTCGTCGCGGATGTAGGCATCCGCTCGGGATTTGCTTTTTTTACGCAAATGCGTCGTCGCGGATGTAGGCATCCGCTCGGGATTTGCTTTTATTCCGCAAATACGTCGTCGCGGATGTAGGCATCCGCTCGGGATTTGCTATTCCTTACGGCAGCAGCACCGACGAGCCGGTGGTTTTGCGCGCCTCCAGATCGGCATGGGCCTTGGCCGCCTCGGCCAGCGGATAGGTCTGGTTGACGGCGATTTTTACCTGGCCGCCCTCGATGGCCCCGATCAGCGCATTGGCGCACTCATCCAACAGCTCCCGCGTTGCCGTGTGGGTGGCCAATGTCGGGCGGGTCACATACAGCGACCCCTTGCCCGCCAGGATGCCCAGCGCCAATGGCTCAACGGGACCGGTGGCGTTACCGAACGTCACCATCAGGCCGAAGGGGCTGAGGCAATCCAGGGAATTATTGAAAGTATCCTTGCCGATGGAATCGTAGACCACGGGCACGCCCTTGCCGCCGGTGATCTCCTTGACCCGTTCCGGCACGTTTTCGTCGCGGTAGAGGATCGCGTGGTCACAACCATTGGCCTTAACCAGCGCCGCCTTTTCTTTCGAGCCGACACAGCCGATGACGGTCGCGCCGAGGTGCTTGGCCCATTGGCACATGATCAGGCCGACACCGCCGGCGGCGGCATAGATCAAAATGGTGTCGCCGGCTTTGACCTTGTAGGTCCGGTGCAACAAGTAGTACGCGGTCATGCCTTGCAGCAACATGCCGCCGGCGACCTGGTCGTCGATGCTGCCTGGGATGTGAATCAATTTTCCGGTGCCGATGGTCCGTTCTTCGGAATAGGCGCCGATGTTCATGGCGTAGGCGACGCGATCGCCGACCTTGAAATCGCTGACGCCGTCGCCGACCGCCTCGATGACGCCGCCGGCTTCCGAGCCGATGATGGCGGGAAAGTCGTTGATTTTGTAAAGCCCGGTGCGCTGATAGACCTCAATGTAATTCAGACCGATGGCGGTATGCCGGAGACGGACCTCGCCGGCGCCCGGATCGCCGACCTCGACGTCTTCCCATTTCAGCACGTCCGGTCCGCCGGTCTCATAAACACGAATAGCTTTCGTCATGGTTCCTCCTTGGATGGTTTGATTTCTTCCCTGCCGCCATTTTGGAACCAATGGCCCACGGAAGCAAAATAACTTTACGTGATGGGAATTCCTTCGAGCCGCAACAGCGCCGTTTTAGTCTCAAGGCCGTCGCCGCCGGAATAGCCGCCGAGGCGGTCGCCGCGTCCGACGACCCGGTGGCACGGGATAATGATCGGAATCGGGTTGCGCCCGCAAGCGCCGCCGACGGCCCTGGGGGCGCTGCGGAGCGCCGTGGCGATGTCGCCATAGGCGCGGGTGGTTCCGAACGGGATCAGGCGAAGCTGCTCCCACACGGCGCGCTGAAAAGATGTTCCCGCCGGCGCCAGCGGCAGGTCGAACTTCTCAAGCTTGCCGTCGAAATAGGCGTTGAGCTGGCGGGTGGCCTCTTCCAACAACGGCGACGGTTGTCTGTCCGCCGTCTTCCCCCATTCCAGCGCGACCAGCCTGGCGTCGTTTTCAAACAGGCTCAACAGGCCGAACGGAGAGCTTAGGGAGGTGTGCGCCATCGCCGATATTATGAACCGGCGAGCTGTTCGCGCAAGGATTCGATATCGGTGATCGGCAGACCGCAGACCGGCCCCCGGCACACAAACGCCGTGGGTTGATTATTTTCCTGTTTCTTCCCGTTTGCCGGGTGTCCCGCCGGGAGCGCCGTTTCCGGCGCAATTTGCATGATGATGGCGCGGCTCAGGCCGGCCTCAAAGGCGGCGCGGCGAAACGCGACCGCCGCCGGGTCATCGGTCTCGGCGACAATCACGATCTGGACGGCGGTCTCAAGCAGCGCGAAGGCATTCAATAAGGAGGGTTGGTTGCCGAGGTGGTTGGAATCTTTGTGGGCGATGGCGGCGAACAATTGATCGAGCCGATTCCGGTAGCGGTCATCGCCGGTCAGGTGGAACAGCCGCGCCAGCACCTCGGCCATAACGCCGTTGCCGGACGGGACAGCGTTGTCGTGCAGGGTCTTGGTCCGGGTGATGACGTCGCCGGTGTCATCGGCGCCAAGGAAATAACCGCCGCCATCGGAATCCCAATAATGCGCATCGGCGATTTCGACCCAGGCCTTCGCCGCCGTCAGGTAATCGTCGTTGCCGGTGATCCCGTGCAGCATCAACGCGGCGCGCGCCATGTTGGCGTAATCATCGACCACCGCCGGGTGGCGGCGCTTACCGGCGCACCAGGTGTGGTTCAGGCGCCCCGGTTTTTTGTCGCCCGCCGCCCTGGTTTCGGTCATGGCGTCGATGACGAACCGAAACACCGTTTCGGCGGTATCGATCCAGGCCGGCTCATCAAACACGGCGCCGGCCTTGGCCAGGGCGGCGATCATCATGCCGTTCCAGTCGGCGAGCACCTTATCGTCCCGTTGCGGCCAGACGCGGGCCTCGCGCACCGCCAGCAGTTTTTCCCGCGACCGGGCCAAACCAGCCTCGGCCTGTTCAGGACCAAGGGTGAGCTGATGCGAACGATTAAGGATGGTCTTGTGTTCCCAATTGCCGTGCGCCGTCACGTCATAAGCCTGTTTGAAGTCGCTGGCGGCGGCGCCAAGGATGGCGTCGATCTCGGCTTCGGACCAGACATAAAACCGGCCCTCTTCGCCGTCGCTGTCGGCGTCATAGGCGCTGGTGAAGGCGAAATCCTTGGCGCCGCCGTCCTTGGTTGAGCGCATGTCGCGGCGCGCCCAGGCGATGGTCTCGCGGACCCGGACGGCATACAGCGGGCTTTGCGTCTGTTGCCAGACGTCGCTGAGCAGTTCGATCAACAGGGCGTTGTCGTAGAGCATTTTCTCGAAATGCGGGGCCAGCCAGACCTCGTCGGTGGAATAGCGCGAAAAGCCGCCGCCCAGATGATCGTAGATACCACCCTGGCAAAGATGGTCCAGCGTGATCGTCACCGCGTCGCCGAATTGGGAATTCTCCGGGGTTTTTTGACGTTGGTGGGCCAGCCACAGCAGCTGAAACAGCATCGGCTGCGGAAATTTCGGCGCGCCCTGGGTGCCGCCGCGATGAAAATCAACATAGCGGAGCATCGCCGCCGCCGCCGCATCCAGCGCCGCCAGGGACATCGCGCCGCCGCCTTCGGGCCGGGCCATTTTCATGAGTCCGTCCTTCAGGGCGGCGGCGTTTTCGCGGACCTTGTCGGGCTCACGGTGATAGGTCCCGGCAATGCCCTTGAGAAGCTCGGGAAAGGCGGGGCGGCCGTAGCGCGCCGTCGCCGGGAAATAGGTGCCGCCCCAGAACGGCGCGCCGTCCGGAGTCAGGAACATGGTCAACGGCCAGCCGCCCTGTTCTCCCATCATCTGGAGCGCGGATTGATAGATGGCGTCGATATCGGGGCGCTCCTCGCGGTCGACCTTGATATTGATGAACAGGTCGTTCATTTGCGCGGCGATGGCGTCGTTCTCGAAACTTTCATGGGCCATGACATGGCACCAGTGACAGGCGGCGTAGCCGATCGATAGCAGGATCGGCTTGTTGTCTTTTTTGGCCCGGGCCAGGGTGTCGGCGCTCCACGGTTGCCAATGGACCGGGTTGTTCCGGTGCTGAAGCAGATAGGGGCTGGTTTCTTCGGAAAGCAGGTTGCGCATCATCAAGGGGCGGTCCATCAACTTGGGTGAATTGCCTGGGCGGCGTTCCTCGCTTAATTTGGAACTCTATTCATGGGATACAACCAAATTCACGCGCTGGAAAAACTAATATGAGTTCGCAAACCATTTATGCCCTCGCCAGCGCCGGTGGCCGCGCCGGGATCGCCGTGGTCCGTGTGTCCGGGCCGCAAGCGAGCGCGGCGTTGACGGCGTTGGCGGCAACCGGCGGCAGGCAAGCGGTAGCCCTGCCCCGAAAAGCCATTCGCGCCGCCATCAACGAGCCCTCAACATCGGAGCGGATCGACGACGGTCTGGTAATCTGGTTCCCGGCCCCAGGCAGCTTTACCGGCGAAGACGTCGCGGAATTCCACCTTCACGGCGGCCCCGCCGTGATTTCCGGCGTGCTCGAGGCGCTGGCGGCGATGGCGGGCTTGCGGATGGCGACGCCCGGCGAATTTACCCGGCGCGCCTTCGAGAACGGCAAAATGGATTTGACCGCCGCCGAAGGCCTCGCCGACCTGATTGAGGCGGAGACCTCGGCGCAACGCAAGCAGGCCTTGCGGCAGCTTGAGGGCGAACTGGGACGGCTGTACGAGGATTGGCGGCAACGGTTGCTGGCCGCCCTGGCCCATGGCGAGGCCGGCATTGATTTTTCCGACGAGGATCTGCCGGCGGGGATTGAGGTCGAGGCCCGCAAGGATGTCGCCGACCTGGAACGCGACCTTGCCGGCCACCTCAAGGATGGCCGCCGAGGCGAGCGGCTGCGCGGCGGCTTTCAAATCGCCATTATCGGCCCGCCCAATGCCGGAAAGTCGAGCCTGCTCAATCAACTGGCGCGCCGCGACGCGGCCATCGTCTCGGAAACCGCCGGCACCACCCGCGACGTCATCGAAGTGCATCTGGATCTTGGCGGCTATCCGGTCACCGTTGCCGATACCGCCGGGCTTCGCGATGTTGGTGAAGATGAAAAGATCGAGGCCGAAGGCATCCGCCGCGCCCGCGCTCATGCTGTTGATGCCGATTTGCGCCTTGCCGTCTTTGATGGCCAGTCCTGGCCCGAGGCTGACGCGGCGACGATGGCGCTGGTCGATGCCAGCGCCATCGTCGTTATCAACAAATGCGATCTTTCACCGCTGCCCCTACGGCCGGAGATCAACGGCCAACCGGCGTTGGCGATCTCGGCGCTGACCGGTGACGGCATCGAAGCGCTGTTGGCGGCGGTCGCCGACCGGATCAGCGGGCTAATGAGCGCGTCGGCCTCCCCCGCCCCCGCCCTGACCCGGACCCGGCACCGCGAGGCATTGGAAGAATGCCGCGCCGCCCTTGGCCGGTTCCTGGCCGCCGGGCCTGGGACCGGCATGCCGGAACTGGCGGCCGAGGACCTGCGCCTGGCGGCCCGCGCCCTCGGGCGGATTACCGGACGGGTCGATGTTGATGACGTGTTGGAGGTAATCTTCAGAGATTTTTGTATCGGCAAATGAGAACAAACCAGAATCGAATTCATGTTTCACGTGAAACAATCCAGGCCTGCCCTGGGTTTGAGGGGTGGTTTGAGGAGGCCTTGAGGGGGGTCTTGGGGAGAGTCTGAGAGGTTTTCTTGGACTTTGCCGGACAATGCTCTAAATTCCGGCGCATGAGATACGGACCTCAACGCGCTGCCCATGGACCAAATGCGTCTTACGATGTCATCGTCATCGGCGGCGGCCACGCCGGCAGCGAGGCGGCGGCGGCGGCGGCACGGATGGGCGCCCACACCCTGCTGCTGACCCACCGCATCGAAACCATCGGCGAGATGTCGTGCAACCCGGCCATCGGCGGTCTGGCCAAGGGCCAGTTGGTGCGGGAGGTCGATGCCCTGGACGGGATCATGGCCCGCGCCACCGATCGTGCCGGCATTCAATTCCGCATCCTCAATCGGTCCAAGGGTCCGGCGGTTCAAGGCCCCCGCGCCCAGGCCGACCGCAAGCTTTACCGTCAGGCCGTCCAGGAGCTGCTCGGCGAACAGCCCGGATTGGAAATCGAGGCCGATGGCGTCGAAGACCTAATCCTCGATCACACCGGCGCCGTTAGCGGGGTTCGGACCGCCAGCGGGCGGCAGATTTCCGCCGCCGCCGTGGTGGTGACGACGGGCACCTTTTTGCGCGGCATGATCCATATCGGCGACAGTCAAATTCCGGCCGGGCGCATCGGCGATCAACCATCAATCGGGCTGGCCTTTACCTTCAAGCGGCTGGGCTTTGCGTTGGGTCGCCTGAAAACCGGAACGCCGCCGCGCCTCGATGGCCGCAGTATCGATTGGGCGGGGCTGCAAGTGCAGCCTGGCGACGATCCGCCGACGCCCTTTTCGACCCTCACCGAGCGCATTGAGGTGCCGCAGATCAATTGTCACCTGACCGGGACCACGGCTGCCGGCCATGATCTGATCCGCGATAACCTGCATTTGTCGGCGATGCATTCGGGCAATATTACCGGCCCCGGCCCGCGCTACTGCCCGTCCATCGAGGATAAGGTGGTCCGCTTCGCCGATCGCCAGCGCCACCAGATTTTCCTTGAGCCCGAGGGCCTGGATGACGACACCATCTATCCCAACGGGATTTCGACGTCGTTGCCGAAATCGGTTCAGCTTGAATTGTTGAAAACCATCCCCGGCCTTGAGGCCGCCAAGATGCTGCGGCCCGGATATGCCATCGAGTATGATTTCGTCGACCCGCGCGCGCTTAAACCCAGTCTTGAGACGCACCGCGCCAAGGGGCTTTATCTGGCGGGTCAGATCAACGGCACCACCGGCTATGAAGAAGCCGCGGCGCAAGGGTTGATGGCCGGGATCAACGCCGCCCGCGCCGCCGGCGGGTCCAGAGAAGAGCCGTTTATCCTCGACCGCGCCGACGCCTATATCGGCGTTATGATCGACGACCTGGTGACGCTGGGCACCGCCGAGCCGTATCGGATGTTTTCGTCGCGGGCCGAATACCGGCTGCGGCTGCGGGCCGACAACGCCGATCAACGGCTGACGGCGAAGGGTGTTGCCATTGGCTGCGTCGGCACCGAACGGGCGGCCCGGTTCGCCGAAAAGATGGCGGCGCTTAAAGGCGCGGCGATCTTGCTGGACGGCCTGGAAGCGTCTCCCAACACGCTCAAGGCGGCAGGCATCGTTATCAACCAGGACGGCGTCAAAAGAACCGCGAGGACGTTGTTAGCCTATCCGGACGTTGATCTGGACAAGCTTGCGTCGCTGTGGCCGGAACTGGCGGCGATCCCGACCGCCGTCGCCCGCCAGCTTGAGATCGAGGCCGGCTATGCCAATTATATCGAACGCCAGGATGCCGATATCCTGGCCTTTCGCCGTGACGAGTCGCTGCAGATTCCTGACGATCTCGACTTTGATAAAATCAGCGGCCTGTCGACGGAAGCCCGCAGCAAGTTGGCCGCCGCCCGCCCGGCGACGTTAGGCGCGGCGGCGAGGATTTCCGGCGTCACCCCGGCGGCGCTGACGACGTTGCTCGGCCATGTCCGCCGCCGCTCTTCTTCGTTGCGGCCCGGCCGCAGCCTGACCGGCTGATTTGGGAAAGTGTTTCACGTGAAACAGAGCCGATTCCTAACCCCGAAAATAGACTCCCATTGGCGGAGATGACCGCGCTGACCTCCGCCGGTTTCCAGGCGATCACCGGCGTTGGCGATGAGGCGTTGGAGCGCCTGCAGGTCTATGCGGCGCTGTTGGATAAATGGCAACGGAAGGTCAATCTGGTTGGCCGTGGTAGCGTTTCGGATATTTGGCGGCGGCACTTCCTCGATAGCGCGCAATTGGGCCGGTTGTTCCCGCCCGCCATAAAAAATTTCGTCGACATCGGCAGCGGCGCCGGGTTCCCCGGTTTGGTGTTGGCGATTACCGCCGCCGCCCCGTTAAAAGACGCGGACATCCACCTTGTAGAAAGTAATGAAAGAAAGTGCGCGTTTTTGCGCGAAGTTAACCGGGCGACGGACGCCGGGGCAATTATTCATCATTCCAGGATAGAAGATTTGCCGAATTTAGCCGCCGATGTGGTAGTCTCCAGGGCCGTTGCATCCTTGGAGCAACTTCTGGAATACGCAAATCCGGTGCTTAGAAAGGGAGGGCAATGTTTCTTCCTAAAGGGCAAAAAGTGGCGAGATGAATTGACGCGGGCGCAAAAAAAATGGATTATAAATGACTCAGCAATTCAAAGTTTGTCCGACCCCTCGGGCATGGTCTTAAAATTGGAGGCGATAGCGCACCGTGATGATTCCTGAAGGCCAACGCCGACAAATTGGTAAAACCCGAATTATTGCCATCGCCAACCAAAAGGGCGGGGTCGGAAAAACCACGACGACCATCAATCTGGCAACGGCGCTGGCGGCGATCCGTCAAAAGGTGTTAATTATCGATCTCGATCCGCAGGGAAACGCCAGCACCGGCCTTGGCGTTCGGCGCGAAGACCGCGTCTGCAACTCCTATCACGTTCTGATCGGCGAGGCCGAGGTTGCCGACGCCGTCCGCGCGACGGAGATTCCCGGCCTGGATATCATGCCGTCGGGGATTGATTTGTCGGGCGCGGAAATCGAATTGGTCGGCATGGAACGGCGGGAATACCGGCTCAAGGAAACCCTGCTGGTTGGCGCCGGCGAGTATGATTACGTGCTGATCGACTGTCCGCCGGCGCTCGGCCTGTTGACCGTCAACGCCCTGGTCGCCGTGCAGGCGGTGCTGGTGCCGTTGCAATGTGAGTTTTTCGCCCTCGAAGGTTTAAGCCAACTGGTCACCACGATCGAGCGCGTGAAAGCCGCGTTCAATCCGGGCCTGGATATTCAGGGCATTGTTCTGACCATGCACGATCGCCGCAACAATCTGTCCAGCCTGGTCGCCGATGATGTGCGCGAGCATTTCGGCGACAAGGTCTATAAAACCATGATCCCCCGGAACGTGCGCGTCTCCGAAGCGCCGTCCCATGGTCGCCCGGTGATTATTTACGACCTCCATTGCCCCGGCTCCAAAGCCTACTTGAGCTTGGCAAGCGAGGTCATCCATCGGGAGAGGCGGTTGACGGCATGATGGCCGAAAAGAACCGCCAAAGCCTTGGCCGCGGTCTCGATGCGCTGTTGGGGGAAGAAACCAAAGAGAGAGTCGGTTCTGATCGGCTACAAGGATCCCGGCTGGTCCCGGTCGAACGCCTGCACCCCGGCCGCAACCAACCGCGCCATTCCATCGACGAGGAATTGATTGAAGAGCTGGCACAATCGATCCGCGAAAACGGCATTATCCAACCGTTGCTGGTTCGCCCACACCCCGACGACCCTGACGCCTTTGAAATCATCGCCGGCGAACGTCGTTGGCGCGCCGCCCAAATGGCAAAGGTGCACGAGGTGCCGGTCGTCATCCGGGAGCTGAACGACCAGCAATCACTCGAAATCGGGTTGGTCGAAAACCTGCAACGCCAAGACCTGTCGCCGCTGGATGAGGCCATCGGCTATCAGCGACTGGTCGATGAATTTGGCCACACCCAGGACGTCCTCGGTAAAACCGTCGGCAAGAGCCGTTCCCACGTCGCCAACACCATGCGCCTGCTGGGCCTGCCCGAAGCCGTTAAAAAAATGCTGGCTGCCAATGAGTTGTCGGCCGGCCACGCCCGCGCGCTTCTCAACGCCCCGGATCCATTGGCCTCGGCGCGCGAAGTTGCGAAAAAAGGCCTCAGCGTGCGCCAGACCGAACGCCTGGTCAAAAAAAACCAGCGCCAGAAAGCGGCGCCGTCGAGAGCGCGGAAAACAAATGTAGACACCCTGGCATTGGAGCGCGACCTGGCGAACCTTTTGGGCCTGAAGGTGGCGATAAAATTCAAGGGCAGCGGCGGCTCTCTGACGGTTAATTATAATTCATTGGAACAGCTGGATGACATCCTTCTCCGGCTAGGCCACGGCGGCGAAGCCGGCGCCCCGGCACCCAACACTGCCCTTACCAAGGTAGCCGCCAAAAAGAAGCCCAAAAAGAAATCGCCGAAGCTGTCGATCGGCGTGAAATCGGTCTCCAGGGGTAAAAAGTAAAAAATTAGCGCCTGGTTTTTCCCGACCTGGCGGCCTGGGCAATCCGCATCAAGGCGCGGTGACAACCGGCGGCAGCGGGAAAACCGGTGGTTTTACAATCAATTTCAGCGTCAAGAGCCAGATCGAGAGCCATCACCAGGCGGTCGGTCTGCCAGCGCCTCATTTGGCTTAGAAAGTCTGATTTGAATTTATAAAACACCGGGGGTTTAAGTTTGGAGAGCGCGCGCTCAACGCTGTCACCGTTATCGACCATAGCCAGCGCCAAGTGAAGCCGTTCTAAATGACGGACGACGGCGCGCAGGACAGCGATGGGGCTGGTTCCCTCGTTAAAGGCCCTTTCAAGACAACGGTCCAAGCCCGCGGAATCACCATTGGCGGCGGCAAAGGCGATTAAATCAAGAGACATTCCAGCGTTATCGCCGATGCACGCCATGGCGTCTTCAAGGGTCACGGTTTTGGGGGGGCCTTTTTTCGGCCCCCCGGGTTCATCCAAGATTCCGCCGGCATAAAGGGCCAGTTTTTCCAATTCGCACCGGGAAATCAAGCGGTCACCACCCAGGTTTTCAATCAGGAAGCTGGTGGCGTCAGTATCGGCACGCAGCCCGTAACGGCTTAAGGTTTCAACGATAACTGAACGAAGCGCGGTGCCGTCGTCCTCATAACAGCCGATGGCGGCGGCCTTTGGGGATTTCTCGAACAGTATACGCAGGGATGACGCCGGCCCAAGAATTCCGGCTTCGACAATAACAAGGGCATCGGCGGTGCCGGCCTTAAGAAGGTCGACAAAGATCGATGAAATGCCGTCGGTGGCTCCATCAACCATAATAACCCGCCGCCCGCCGGTCATGGAAAGTTGCGCGGCCTCATCGAGTAGGCGCGGCGGATCGGATTTAAGGTCGAGCCCCGTTACCTCGACAACCCTGAACGGGTCGGAAAGATCGTCGACCGCGGTTTTGGCCAAGTCCCGCGCCCGTTCGCGAACCAACCCGCGATCCGGCCCAAACAGAAGAATGGCCGCAGTATCGGCACCGGGGTTGCGGAGAAAGGATTGAATGCCGGCCCCGGAAATTTTCAAGGGAGGTCAACCTTTGTTGGCGGCCTGAGGCCGGGAAAAATAAACGCCCAATTGGGTTCGAATATCTTCGCTTAGTTCACGAACGGCGCGCTGGCGGGCATCCTTTTCAGCCATCAGGGTGGCGAATGCAGAATCAAGGATGTTGTAACTGACGGCGATCGAACGGGAGCTGGAAAAAAAATTTTTGCCGGTGGCGGAATCAGACAACCTAAAGTCCGCGGTTAAAGTCAGGTTGGAGCGGGTGGCAAAGGCGCTTTTCTTGACCGCAAGCGCCGAAACGGCCTCAGTGACCTTGGTCGTCAAAATAAATTGCGCGGGGGCGGTACGCTTTTTCGGATTCAGCGAAGTCAGCAAATGATTTCGAAGCTGTTGGCCGATCCGGTCAGGGATGGGCCGAACATCGATCAGGGCGAATTCCGTTTCCGAACTTCCTGGCGCTACACCACCATAGAGAGGGCGGAAGCCGCAGGCCTGCAAAAGAACCAGGGCGACGAGGACGGGTATGGCCTTAAATAACGACATTGACGATCCGATTGGGAACAATAATGATTTTGCGGATGGGTTTATCGCCAATTGCTGATGTGACGTTGTCGAGCAAGAGGGCCGCTTCTTCCGTGGATTTTTTATCACTGTCCTTGGCCAATTCAAGAGTTCCTCTAAGTTTCCCATTCACCTGCACCGCGATGGTGACGCTGTTTACGACCAAAAGGCCGGGGTCGGCCTCAGGCCAGGCGGTGTCCGCCAGCAGCATATCATGACCAAGATTATGCCACAGTTCTTCGGCCAGGTGGGGCATCATGGGTCCAATCAGGCAAATCACCACTTCTAAACCGTGGCGTCGAACCCAGGCGGCGCCCTCTTGCTGGGGCGCAAGGGCATCCAGATCATTCGTCAGTTCGCGAATGCGGGCGACGGCCTTGTTAAAGTGAAATTTTTCGATATCGGTTGATACCGAAGCAATCGTCATGTGAATGGTCTTTTCGGTGGCCAAGGCGGCGTCGCTTAAGACGTCAGGCTTTTCAGTGCCGATATCGGCAAATTCATTTTCGGGTTGATTGATGAGTCGCCACAACCGGTTAACATACCGCCCCGCGCCTTCGATGCCGGCGTCGGTCCAGTCAAGATCACGTTCCGGGGGGCTGTCGGATAACATGAACAAGCGTGCCGTGTCGGCGCCATAGGCGCCGATAATGGATTCCGGATCGACGACATTTTTATGGGACTTGCTCATTTTTTCAGATCGCCCGACGATAACCGGGCCGTCAGCACTTCCTACCTGTTCAGGAAACAGCCAATTGCCGGCGGCATCCTTGTAGGTTTCGTGACAGACCATGCCCTGGGTCAACAGTCCGTCAAAGGGTTCCTTGATGCCAAGGTATCCGCATTTTTTGAGCGCCCGGGTAAAAAACCGGGAATAGAGAAGGTGCAGGACCGCATGCTCGATGCCACCGATGTATTGGTCTACCGGCAGCCAGTAATCAACGGCGTCCCGGGTGAGAGGCTCCTCAGCGTGCGGCGAACAAAAGCGGGCGAAGTACCACGACGATTCAAAAAAAGTATCGAAGGTATCGGTCTCGCGCCGGGCCGGCTTGGCGCATGTCGGACAGGCGACGTTTTTCCAGGTCGGATGACGCTCAAGTGGGTTTCCTGCCCCACCCAGATCGACGTCGTCGGGCAGGACTACCGGCAGCTCGGCCTCGGGAACGGGAACGATGCCGCAATCGGGACAATGGACCACCGGGATCGGGCATCCCCAATAGCGTTGACGGGAAACGCCCCAATCACGCAGGCGGTAATTGACCGCCTTTCTTCCGGCACCGCCGGCTTCAAGCCGGTCAATGGCGACTGATTTTGCCTTCTCCACGCCAAGGCCGTCGAGAAAATCCGAATTAACCAAGATGCCGTCGTCGACATAAGCCTCGTTGTCGATGGGAAAGTCCTCATTTCCTTCGGGAGAAACCACGGTAATGACTTCGAGACCGTACTTGCGAGCGAAATCAAGGTCGCGCTGATCGTGCGCGGGACAACCGAAAATGGCCCCGGTTCCATATTCCATGAGCACGAAGTTGGCGACGAAAACGGGCAGCGTTCTATCGGCAATGAAGGGATGGCGGACTCTGAGGCCGGTATCAAAGCCGTTTTTTTCGGCGGTTTCGATGGCGGCTTCGCTGGTTCCGGTGCGCCCGCATTCGGCAATGAACGCCTGAAGCTCGGCATCGTCCTCGGCCAGCTCCAGCGATACCGGATGATTGGCGGAAAGCGCGCAAAAAGATGCGCCGAAAATGGTGTCTGGCCGGGTCGTATAGACATTGACGCGTCCGTTGTCCTTCTTGGCATCGCGGCCCTCAATATCGAAATACATAAAGGCGCCTTCGGACCGCCCGATCCATTTTTCCTGCATCAGGCGCACCCGGTTGGGCCACCGGTCAAGCGGCTCCAGATCTTCCAAAAGTTCCTGAGCGAACGCCGTAATTTTCATAAACCACTGAGACAGGAGACGCTTTTCAACATCGGCGCCGGAACGCCAGCCCTTGCCGTCGATGACCTGCTCATTGGCGAGCACGGTGTTTTCAACAGGGTCCCAGTTGACCCAGGATTCCTTACGGTAGACCAGACCCTGGTTGAGGAAATCCAGAAACATTTTCTGCTCGTGGCGGTAATAGCTCGGGTCGCATGTCGCCAGCTCCCTTCCCCAGTCATAACTAAGCCCCATGGATTTGAGCTGCGTGCGCATGGCGTCGATGTTCTCGTGGGTCCAACGGGCGGGATGAACGTTGTTGGCGATGGCGGCATTTTCCGCCGGCAGCCCGAAGGCGTCCCAACCCATCGGGTGGAGGACGTTAAATCCCTTGGCCCGTTTGTAGCGCGCCACGACATCGCCAAGGGTATAATTGCGCACGTGCCCCATATGAATGCGGCCGGAGGGATAGGGAAACATCTCAAGCACGTAATATTTAGGCTTGTCCCGGTCCTCGGTGACGGCGAAGCAGCCCCGGTCTTCCCAGACGGACTGCCATTTCGCTTCCGTTTCCTTGAAATTGTAACGCAACATTTTGGAATGGGGGCTCCGCCTCGCCTTGCTGAATGCGCCCCGGTTTATAACGCGGTCGGGGAACGGGCAAGCTATTTACTTTTTAACGGATTGATTTCGCAATTGCCGGGCTCGGATCAGGATGGCGTCCTCGATCTTGGTTCCGGTTTCACCCGGAACGGCGGCGTCCTTCCAGTTGCCGGTGCGGTCCTGGATCTGGCGAAAAACGGCGACCCGGACTCCATCGGCACGAAGCGCCCGGTCGAGGATATAAACATTCAACTTGAATCGTTCGCTCGGGGCCTCGGTGGGGGTGTGCCAATCGGTGATGATGACACCGCCGAATGGGTCCGCCGAATTGACGGGCATGAATGAAATGGTATCCAACGATGCCCGCCACAGGTAACTGTTGACGCCTAACGCCCCACCCGTATTTTCCGGCGTTCTGTCGCCGAAGATGGTCAGCCCGCCTTTGCCGAAAATGGTGTCCCTCTTTGAATAATCGACATCTTCGAGGGGGCTATCTTGTGTCGTCGGCTCAGGCTTGTATTCTTCGTATTGGCCGCAGGCCGATAACAACCCGACGGAAAAGGCGGCGACAAAGATTTTTTTTAGGCCGAAAATGCGATACTTATTTTTCATGTCGGATCGATGTCCTCATCGGCGCGTGTCCTAAGGACGGCGCCCTCATTCTCATGATAGAGCACCATTATAATACATTTTGGCCATCCGTCAGCCCCTGTTAACGAATCCGCTGATTCCTGCGAATCCCAGGGCGTCGCCGCCCCTGAGACGCAGGAAGGCGGATACCGACATGCCGCCCAGCGCATAAACGGGAAGAGGGCTCAATCGGCACCAGGACTGAAACCGCACCACGCCCAGCGCGGCCCGGTCAGGGTGGCTGGCGGTGGCAAAAACCGGAGACAACAGGGCCGCATCGGCACCGGCGACCTTGGCTTTAAAAAGCGCCGCCGGGGAGTGGGCGGCGGCGGTCACCAGCCAGCCGGGCTTGCGCCATGCCTGCCAGGGCCCTGGTCCCAAGGCGGCCATGGCCTCGGGAAGGTGTACCCCGTCGGCGCCGACCTTAAGCGCCAGCCGGACATCGGCGGCGATCAGGACTCTGATGTTTTGCCGCCTGGTTACGGCCATCAACCGGCGTGCCAGATGCTCGCGGTTCGATCCGCTATAATGGCGTAAAATCACGGCGCTGTTCGGCGGCAGGGCCTTGGCGGCCGCGACCGGGTCGGCAAGCCGCGTCTCGTCGGTCATGAGAATGAACGACGGCAACGGCGCCTGAGCAGTCCCCGTGGCCTGGCTTAAATTGAGACCGCGCCTCTGGTCTGTTAGGTTGATGATCATTGCTCCAAGGTATTAACATCATGGTGGCCCCAAGTGGCCATAAAAGTGACCGTAAAAGTGACCACGCAGACGAATATCAGCGAGAACCTTTCCGCCGTCACAAAGGATATTGAGGCGGCGGTGGCGGATGCATCGCGCCCTGCGGGCTCGGTGACGTTGGTGGCAATCTCCAAGACCCATCCGGCGGCGGCGGCGCGTGCCGCCCTGGATGCCGGTCATCGTGTTTTCGGAGAAAACCGGGTGCAGGAGGGCCTCGATAAATGGCCGGACCTGAAGGCGGAATATTCCGGGGTCGCGCTGCACCTGGTCGGGTCCTTGCAACGCAACAAAGTCAACCACGCTCTCGGCCTGTTCGACGTCATCCATACCATCGACCGGCCGAAACTGGCCCGCGCCGTTGCCGTTGAAATAGACAAAAGCGGCCATCGCCCGCAATGCTTCATTCAGGTCAATACCGGCGAGGAGCCTCAAAAAGGTGGCGTTCTGCCGGCCGATGCCGACGCCTTTATCGGTCAATGCCGGGACGAATTTAACCTGCCGGTCGCGGGCCTGATGTGCATTCCGCCGAATGATGAAGAGCCCTCACTACATTTTGCGTTGCTGCGCGAAATGGCCAAGCGCAACGGCCTTGAAAGCGTAAGCATGGGGATGAGCGGAGACTTTGAAACCGCAATCCGGTTCGGGGCCACCCATGTCCGGGTCGGCACCGCCATCTTTGGGCAGCGGCCCCCGGTTAAGGTGACGTAACCGAAAGCACCGTTTGATCGTCGCAGTGACGTAACAGGTCCAGCAAATCCTCAAGCGCCAACGCGACACAGCCTTCTGTCGGATCGTATCCCGGCCGTGCTACATGCATGAAGATGGCGCTGCCCAGGTCGGGCCTGACCGGGTCGTCGTTGTAACCGAGTTCGACGATGACGTCATAGACATTGTCGTCCCGCCACAACACTTCATGGCCGGCGGGAAAGGGAAGCCTGACCGGACGATTATAGAATGCGTTTGTGGGCTCGTCGCACCAGCCGTCATCGGCCCCAAGGGCGCGGACCGCAAGCCCCGATTGCGGCGGCTCAAGCCGGTCGGCGCGATACAGGACCCGGCGCAATGGGAACGTGCCGATAGGGGTGGCGCCGTCGCCTTCCATTTTATCGGCGCTAACGCCGCCCCGTCCGATCGCGCATCGGACTTTGGTCGTTTTCCAGGACAAGGTTTGAGGCGGCCGGACAATGATTTCCATGGCCGCGACTATAACTTATTCGGGAACGCTAACGCGCCAAATCGATGCTATTGGGTTTTTCGATTCCGGGCAGGGCCGCTCTGGCGAGCGCGGCGCCGTTGTCATACTTTGAAAGCGCCGACAGCATGGTTCCCGAGAACCAACCGCCTTCGGCGGCGATGGCCCCGGCAGGCGGGATGGCGGGCTGGCTGGCGGGCGAGCGGCCCTCGCTCGCGCCTTGCCGCACGCCGTTAAAGCTTGCGGCGGCGAGGGATGTCGCGCCTTGCCGTGACTCCGCCATCGCCGCTTTGGCCCCAGAGATTGGGGCGGCCTGGGCGGCTTGAGGCACGGCCCCTGCTTGCAAATCCTGGCGTAACGCCGCCAGGGCGCTGCGGCCGCGAACGGTGGCTTTGGCCGGGGCCTCGGCGAGGGGCGTCGCCATCGGGGCGGGCCGCAGTTCGGACTGGTGCGCCGGCTGGGAAACCGGGGAAGGCGTTACGGTGGACGTCGCGGCGGACTTCCGATAGGAAGCCTCCGCCATCGCCCAATTGGCGACGTCGATGGTTTCAGAAAGGGCGGTGGTGGCGATTGGCGAGGGCTCGGTTGCCGCGGTCTTTCCGGCGACGGACGTTCGGTAGGAAGCCTCGGCCATGGCCCAGGCGGTGACGGGATCGGTGGACATCGCGACCGGCCCGGTTCCGGTATCGGAAACCTCGGGCAGGGTTGACGCGCCATCATTGAAAAACGTCATCACATGTTGACCCATATCCTTGCCGGTGGTGTCATCGATCATGACATTGGCCAAGGCGGCGACGGTTCCGATTGGGCCCATAAAAAGCGAACCGCCGACAACCCGCGATCCGGGGTCGAGATCATCACCGCTCATTTCCCGGTACAGGGTGGCAATAATGGGAATGTGTTGAAGGGGATTGATGATGTCGAGGAAGTCGGTAAACGTGAAACCGTCTTCGCCGAAAATCTTGAAGTCATCATCCTTGATGCCGCCTTCGGAACCGATGGCCCTCGGTGTGCGCGCCTCCGGCACGACGGGCCTCGGTGTGCGCGCCTCCGGCACGACTGCCAACTCGACGCTGGGACGCCAAGAGGTCGCGCTTTCGCTGATTGTGTTCATGATTGCATATCCCGTTCTTTAATTTGCCTTAAGACACTGCAAAAGTAATGCCAGAACAGAATTTGTTTAAAATCAATTGGTTAATAGGTAGTCGGGGGAGAAAACCGGGGCCAATCGGCAATAAATGCCATGCCCGGTGAAACTGCCCGAGATTTAGCACCAAGGCATTGAAAACGCTCTAAAAAACGTGCCCGCCGCGGGCCGCCTTGGTGCGCAGGTAGGATTCGTTGTGCTCATTCGACGGGAAGGCATGGGGAACCCGTTCCTCGACGACGATGCCGCAATTCGACAGCGCCGACACCTTGCTTGGATTGTTGGTCAGCAGCCGGACCCGGGCAAAGCCCAGCAACCGCAGGATTTGAGCGGCAGGAAGATAGACCCGCTCATCGGCGTCGAACCCCAACTGTTCGTTGGCATCCATGGTATCAAAGCCCCTGTCCTGCAGCTCATAGGCCCTCAGTTTGTTGACCAATCCGATGCCGCGGCCTTCTTGCGCCAGATACAGCAAAACCCCGGCGCCGGCGGTGGTGATCTCCTTGATCGCGCCTTGAAGCTGGTCGCCGCAATCGCACCGTAAGGAGCCCAGTAAATCACCGGTGAAACACTCCGAATGCAGGCGGGTCAGCACCGGTTCGTTGTTTTCAGGCTCGCCGATAACGATGGCCAGGTGTTCAAGGCCGCCGTCAACGGGCCGAAACGCAATAATCCGGGTATTTTGGGCGTCGGGCAAGGGAACCCGGGCCGAACTGACGGCGCGCAGAGTCCGCGCCTGGGTCGTGTCGTATTGGAAAATATCGCCGGCATCGACCAACAAAAGATCATGGCGGGCGGCCCAGGCGGCCAAATCGTCGGCGGTGGGGTCGGCGATTTCCGCGGTCACTGCCGCCGGCAGCAGCCGGGCGATCTTGGTCAGCGCGACGGCGGCGCTTTCGCAGTTATAGGTCGGCGTTTCCTTGACGGTAACGGTCAGCGAGGCCTTATCCGCTTCGGACAGGGGATTATCGGCAATGGGGTCGGCAAGGTCGCGGATCAGCTCCGCGGACAGCGCCTCTCCGGTGGTCAGGGTGACGATCTTGCCGACTGTTTCGGCGAGACCCAACACCGCGGCGCGGCGCGCCGTGATTGCCAAAACCGGCGGCGAGTGGCTAATGACGCCGAGCTCTTCAAGGGAGTCCGGCGTGATCGATTCCGCGGCCCGAACCAGGATGGCGATGCCGCCGCCGCCGCGAACGGCAACCAGTCGCCCGCGCCTGAGTTCCGAAACGGCGCGATCAACCGCCAGCAGGGAAACGGGGTCCCGGGAAGCGGGCATCGATAGAAGCTCAAATAGTTTTTCGCTCATAACCTTATAAATACACCATTTTTTACGTTTCGTGGGTGGTTATAATGGGGTTTGCGTAAAGGGTCTTTATACTAATCTATTAGGCTTTAAAATAACCACCTGTACGTCGGCGCAAAAAGAGAGCCCGTGAAGGATAACCATGACCACCGGCAAACGAATTCTGATCGTTGAGGACGACACCATACTGCTGGAAATGTTGAGCGAGCAGCTTCAGCTGCATGAGGAATTTTCGACCATCTGCGTGACCTCGGCCACCGAGGCCCTGGAGCAGGCGAAAGAAGATTATTTCGACGTCATTCTGCTTGATGTGGGTTTACCCGACATGGATGGTCGCGAGGTCTGCCGCCTGATGCGCCGAAATGGGGTGACGTCGCCGATCATTATGCTGACCGGCGCCGACACCGACGCCGACACCATTCTGGGCCTGGACGCCGGCGCCAATGATTATATCGTCAAGCCCTTCCGGCTGGGGGTGCTGCTGGCCCGGCTGCGGGCGCATATTCGTCAACACGAACGAAGCGACGACGCGGTTTTTGCCATCGGGCCTTATATCTTCCAACCCAGCAACAAGCTTCTGGTCAACAATGAAGACGGAAAAAAAGTACGCCTGACCGATAAGGAAACGGCGATCCTTAAATACCTCTATCGCGCCGGCGAAAAGGTCGTTAGCCGGGATGTGCTGCTGGATGAGGTTTGGGGCTATAACGCCAGCGTCACCACCCATACCCTGGAAACCCACGTTTACCGTCTGCGCCAGAAAATTGAAGCGGACCCTTCCAGCGCCCGGATATTGATTACCGAACCCGGCGGCTACCGGCTGGTTCCCTGAACCGGGTTTGTTCGCGAAATAAAAGCGCCCGGCAAGGGGGTGCCGGGCGCTTCGGGCCTTGGAACACAGGCCGGAGGATGGCGGGGGGGGCCATCCTCGGAGGGCGAGCCGGCCGCAATGAGCCGACGCCTCTTATGTAATCAGATATGGATGTCCTGGGGCCGAATCCAGGCCTGGGGACCTAAAAAATAGAATCACTAATTTTTTAAGAAATTGGGGGTTTCCTGGATTTCGAAGAGCCGCTGGCTCAACGTGACGCCAAACCGGGGGTCAAGCAGTGAAATATTGGTGATTACGCCCTGGGCATCGGTGACGGTCCATTTTTTCAGGCTTAAGGGGCGGTCGCTGAAAATCAGCGTGATGTTTCCTTCAAGCGGGTTGCTGCCCTTGATGACCGTCAGCCTGAGGACGCCGGGGCCGCGCTCAAAAGCGGTGACGATGGAGCCCCCCGATGAAAAGGAAATGTTTTCTTTGAGCAGCACCGCCGCCTGAGTCGCATCGAGGTCGAAATAGCTGACCTGATCCAGTTCCTTGTCATAAAAGCCGAGATTGCTCCCGTCGGCGACGATCAACATGGGATTGGGGTCATCGTATTCGAGCCGCATCTTTCCGGGCTTGGAAAAGTACAGCGCGCCTTCTGAAAAACCACCATCGGAGGAAACTTGCAAAAACCTCGCCTGCAGCGTTTTGATGGTATTCAGGTATTTCTCAATACGGGATATGTCGGCGCGGTCATCCTCGCTCAGGGTGGCAAGGCCCTGGGCCCGCGCCTCCGGCGCACCGGGAACAGGCGACAAGATCAGCAAGGCCGCAAACAAAACGACCATGAGGCGGGAGGTTCGTGGTGTGTCAGTGGGCGCGGGCATGACGTCGTCGTTGTAGCCAACCCAGCCCCAGTCGTAAAGGGCGGCCATAAAGGTCGCTAATCGCCGTGATGACCAATCAGCACCTCGCGCCGACCGACTCGGTTGGCGGTGCTGACGATGCCCTCGGTTTCCATTTGCTCGATGATCCGCGCCGCCCGGTTATAGCCGATTTGAAGGTGGCGCTGGATAAAGCTGGTGGACGCCTTGCCCTCTCTGGCAACCAGGGCGACGGCATCGTCATAGAGGGCGTCGTTTTCCTTGTCCCCTTCCGCCCCCGGCCCGCCATCGACGGCCTCTTCGCGGATGACCTCTTCGATATAGTTGGGGGCGGCCTGGGATTTCAGGAAACCGACCACGCGTTCGACCTCTTCATCGGAAACAAAGGGGCCGTGGACGCGGGTGATGCGTCCGCCGCCGGCCATATAGAGCATGTCGCCCTGGCCGAGAAGCTGCTCAGCCCCCTGTTGGCCCAGGATGGTGCGGCTGTCGATCTTGGAGGTTACCTGGAAGCTGATCCGGGTCGGGAAGTTGGCTTTGATGGTGCCGGTGATGACATCGACCGAGGGGCGCTGGGTGGCCATGATTAAGTGAATGCCTGCGGCCCGCGCCATCTGCGCCAGACGCTGAATCGCGGCTTCCACGTCCTTGCCGGCGACCAACATCAAATCGGCCATTTCATCAACAATAACGACGATCAACGGCAGCGGGTCCAGGTTGAGGGGCTGTTCCTCCATCACCGGTTTGCCGTCTTCGTCGAATCCGGTCTGCACCCGGCGGGTCAGGGTTTCGCCCTTCTTACTCGCATCGGCGAGGCGGCTGTTATAGCCTGAGATATTCCGCACCCCCAACCGCGACATCACCCGGTAACGATCTTCCATTTCGCGGACGGTCCATTTCAGCGCGACAATGGCTTTCGACGGCTCGGTGACCACCGGCGTCAGCAGATGCGGAATACCCTCGTACACGGAAAGCTCCAGCATTTTCGGATCGATCATGATGAAGCGGCATTCATCGGGCCGGAACCGGTACAGCAGGGAAAGGATCATGGTGTTCATGGCCACGGATTTGCCTGACCCGGTGGTTCCGGCAATCAGCAAATGCGGCATCGATGCAAGATCAACGGTGATTGGCGCCCCGCTGATGTCCTTGCCGAGGGCCAAGGGGAGCTTGCCGACGGCTTTTTCGAACGGGGTCGAGGCGATAATCTCCCCCAGATTGACCATTTCGCGGGTGACGTTGGGCAGTTCGATGCCGATGACGTTTTGTCCCGGCACCACGGCAATGCGCACGGAAACGGCGCTCATGGAGCGTGCGATATCATCGCTAAGGCCGATCACCCGGGAAGTTTTGGTGCCCGGCGCCGGTTCAAGCTCGTACAGGGTAACGACGGGGCCGGGGTGGACCTTGATGATCTCGCCATGGACGCCGAAGTCTTCCAGGATGCTGGCCAGATATTTGGCATTTTGTTGCAGAGAATCCTTGTTGACCCCAGCGGCGCGGCCACCTTTCGGTCCGCTATCCAGGAAACCCAAGGGCGGGGTCTGGTATTCCTTGCTGGCGCCCAGGTCCAGCTTCCCCTGGCGCTCGGCCTGGGCCTTTCGTCCGGCCTTCAGGCGGGGCATTTTGGAGGCGACAAGCCCGGTACGGGTCGGGGCTTTGGTCTTGGCCAAGGTCTTGCCGTCACCGACACGAATGGGATCGATCTCGTCCTTAAATTCGTCCGGCTCCGATCCACCGTCGTTGTTCAGCCCGCCGACCCAGGCCGGCACGAATCCGAAGGCATCGCGGCTACGTTTGGCGCCGTGACCGAGCGCGCTAGATCCCATAACCAAGGCACGACCCGCCGTTCGCCATTCGACCCATGATAGGCCGAGCGCGGTAATGAACAGGCCGATGCCAAGGGTGGCAATGGCGGCTGCAATGATTTCAGGGGAAATTCCAAAGAGTTGCCCGGTCGCGAAAATGGGCGCCGACGCAAGGGTTCCCGCAACCCCGCCCAACCGCGACATCAATGGCCAATTTTCTGGCGCCGGAAGGGCGTTGAGCCCGATCGCAAGCAACATCATGGCGACACATAGAAAGACCAGGCGTAGCGCCCAGACGGAAACACCCCGCTTACTCAGCATCCGCCAACTCCAGGCGGCAAGCACCAGCGTCGGCAGCATGCTGGCCAGGCCGAAGGACTGCAATGCAAGGTCGGCAATCTTGGCGCCGCCGGTCCCCAGAAGGTTTCCGACCACGCCGCTTCCGACGCTGTTGAGCGACGGGTCTCCAGGCGTATAGCTGAGAATGGAAACGAGCAGCCCGGCGCCGATGGCAAAAAGCACAACGCCCACCGCTTCGGTCAACCGCCGTCTTAAAAAGTCGGCGGCGCCGGTTGGCAGAACCTCGGTTACTGCGGCGGCGTTGCCGAACAGGCGGGCACCGCGACCGTTGGAAAATCGCATAGTCTGAGCCATGCCCCGGTTCTACAGGACTAATATTTACAATCTGTTAATAGGCTTTTTAAAAGGCCTGGTTTGAGTTCAGGCAATTGCCGAGAAGCCAACAAAAAACCGGAGGGCAATGCCCTCCGGTAAGGTTTGTTTGGGGAGAAACCGGGCCGCTTGGTTAGCCGGCCCGGCTCTGGTCTTAACGTCTACTGAACGGTTTCACCGTGCAGGTTGTAGTCGAGTCCACCGACTTCGGTTTCTTCATCGACCCTGAGGCCCATGACCGCGCCGACAACCTTCAGAATGATATAGGTGGCGATGGCGCAATACACGATGGTGGCGGCAATGCCCTCCAACTGGATGAGAACCTGGCCGGCGTTGCCTTCGAGCAGGCCGGACGTTCCGCCGATGGCTTTGACGGCGAACACGCCGGTGAGAATGGCGCCGGTGATGCCGCCCAGCCCATGGACACCGAAGACGTCGAGGGTGTCGTCGTAGCCCAACTTCGGCTTCAACACCACGGCGCCCCAGTAACAGACGAGACCGGCGGTGATGCCGATAATCAAGGCGCCGAAGGGATCGACATACCCGGATGCCGGGGTAATGGCGACCAGACCGGCAACGGCGCCGGAAATGATCCCCAGCACGCTCGGCTTGCCGCGGAAGATCCATTCGATGACCATCCAGGAAACCGCCGCCGCCGCCGCCGCGATCTGTGTCACGGCCATGGCCATGCCGGCGTTGCCGTTGGCGGCAACCGCGGACCCGGCGTTAAAGCCGAACCAGCCGACCCACAACAGCGACGCGCCGATCATGCTCAAGATCAGGTTGTGCGGCGCCATGTTTTCGGTGCCGTACCCGCGACGCTTGCCGAGAACGATGGCGCCAACCAGGGCGGCGACGCCCGAATTGATATGAACCACCGTGCCGCCGGCGAAATCAAGAACCCCGGCATTGGCAAGAAATCCGCCGCCCCAAACCCAGTGGGTAATGGGCGCATAGACGAGGACCATCCACAGGCTGAGGAAGACCAGCAACGACGAAAACTTCATGCGGTCGGCCAAGGCGCCGGTGATCAGCGCCGGCGTGATGATGGCAAACGTCATTTGGAAGGTCA
This sequence comes from Pseudomonadota bacterium, assembly GCA_027624235.1. Lineage (GTDB taxonomy): Bacteria > Pseudomonadota > Alphaproteobacteria > Rhodospirillales > Casp-alpha2 > Casp-alpha2. Next base: position 36,609 of record JAQBYB010000006.1, read on the forward strand.
TGAACACGGTTTCCGGAACGGTGCCGGTGAGGGAACCAACACCGATCCCGCGCAGCAACATCTTATCCAGGCCGCCGACAAAAGCGTTCGCCGCGCCACCGTCGGTGAAGGCCAGGGAGTAACCGACGATCATCCAAAGCACGGTCATCACGCAGGTCACGGCGAAACTTTGTACCGCCGTCGCCAGGACGTTCTTTTTCCGCACCATACCGCCGTAAAACAATGCCACCCCCGGAATGGTCATCATCAGGACCAGGACGGTGGAGGTCAGCATCCAGGCGGTATCGCCGGAATCCAATTTAGGGGCTTCGGCGGCCAGGGCATCGCCTGTCGCAACTAGAACGGCGGCCAAGGCAAGGCCCAGATAACCGAACAACATTTTATACATTCGCATATCCATTCCCTCCTATAACGCTTCCGCGTCTGTTTCGCCGGTCCGGATGCGAACCGCCTTGTCCAACGAGTAAACAAAAATTTTGCCGTCACCGATCTTTCCGGTTCCGGCGGATTTAATAATCGCTTCGATTACGTCATCAACCACTTCATTCTTGACGGCGACTTCGATCTTCACTTTGGGAAGGAAGTTGACCGTGTATTCGGCGCCACGATAGATCTCGGCCTGGCCCTTTTGCCGGCCAAACCCCTTGACCTCGGTGATGGTCATCCCCTCGACGCCCAAGGGCGTCAGGGCTTCGCGTACGTCTTCCAGTTTGAACGGCTTGATGACAGCCATAATGAGCTTCATCGTTTTCGATCCTCTCTTTGCTTGGCGCCGCACCCCCGTCGTTTCCGTTTGCTGGTCCGGTCGGGGCGATGGCGGCCAATTCAAGCCAAAAGGCAAACGGATATCCTGTAATCCTGAACTACAACTCAAGAACCGTGCCGGTTTGTGCCAAAGGACAAGTTATTGTTTAAAATCAAATAATTATGGGCATTATAGTGGGTCGAAATGAGGCCCTGGGCCCACGCAATGATGCGTAAAGTTTAATCAAAAATACGGATTTGCTTAATTTTTAGGCAACGAATTAAAAAACGACTCTGGACAAGGGCAAGCAAACCCGGAAACTAGTGATCATGGCAAAACGCAAGAAAAAAGCAGCGGCCAGCGGGCTTGATACCGAAGTCCTGATCATTGGCGGCGGTATGGTCGGGGCGACCCTGGCCACCGCCCTCGGCCAATCCGGCGTTGAAGTCTGCGTGGTCGACACGCAAGACCCCCTGGACGGGCTTGACGCCGGGTTTGATGGCCGTGCCTCGGCCATCGCGCTGGCCTCGCAACGGGTGTTGGCGGCGCTTGATATTTGGCCGGCATTGCAGCCAATGGCGGCGCCGATCATGGATATCCGGGTCTCCGAGGCGGATTCCCTTTTCTTCCTGCACTACGACCATAAAGATACCGGCGACGAGCCTTTCGGCTACATGGTCGAGAACCGCAATCTCAGAAAAGCGTTGTTCCATCGGCTTCAGGACTTACCCTCGGCGCGGATGTTGGCGCCGGCCTCGGTAACGGCGCTGGACCGCCACGCCCATGGCGTCACGGCGGAGATCTCATCGGGACTTGGGGGCCCCGATGGGAGCCGCCAAATCAACGCCCGCCTGGTGGTCGGCGCCGAAGGGCGGGTGTCTAAAACCCGTGATGACGCCGGTATCAAAATCACCAACTGGTCTTATCGGCAGACCGGGATCGTCTGCACGGTGGCCCACGAACACTGCCACGACTTCATCGCCAACGAACATTTTCTTCCCGCCGGGCCGTTCGCCATCCTGCCGCTGATGGGCGATGCGAACCATCCGGGGCATTGCTCATCGCTGGTCTGGACCGAGCGCGCCGATCTGGCGCCGTCGATCATGGCGCTGGATGAGGGCGCGTTCCAGGCGGAACTGGAAAGCCGGTTTGGTGATTTTCTGGGCGCGATTGAAGTCGTCGGGCCGAAGTGGAGTTATCCGTTATCGCTGCAATTCGCGGAAACGACCATCGCTGAGCGGTTGGCGTTGGTCGGCGACGCCGCCCACGCCATGCACCCGATCGCCGGCCAGGGCCTGAACATGGGGCTTCGCGATGTCGCCGCCCTGGCCGAAGTGGTGCTCGATGCCCGGCGTCTGGGCCTGGATATCGGCGACGCCGTGACGCTGGACCGCTATCAGCGTTGGCGGCGTTTCGACAATACCTTGATGCTGGCCACGACCGACGGGCTCAACCGGATGTTTTCGAATAATATCAGGCCGCTCAGGGTGGCTCGGGATTTAGGCATGGCGGCCGTTAACGCCCTGCCGCCGTTGAAAAAATTCTTTATGCGCCACGCCATGGGGCTGGTCAGCGACCTGCCGCGGCTGATGCGCAATCAACCACTTTAAAGACGGATCAATTCATTACTGTGGGTTTTTAACGCGATGCGTTAAGGCCGGTTAAAGTATTACGTTAAGAATCGGTCGCCCCCAAACTAAAGTCCCGTCTTAAGGATCGCGGCTAAGGCCTTTATCCTTAAGGGAGGCAAGATAGGTTTGCCACATCTCGTCCTGGCGCAATCCGTAGTCATAGAGTGTATCCCAAGAGAAAATACCGGAATCGTGCATGTCGTCAAATTTGAGACGGATGGCGTAATTGCCGACCGCCTCGACATTCATGATGCCGATATGACGGCGACCGGCAATGGTGGTTTTTTGGCCCGGTCCGTGTCCCTGGACATCGGCCGAAGGGCTTTCGACCCGCAACAGTTCGGCCGTCAGGGAAAAGGATTTGCCGTCTTCGAAATCGATTTCGAGGAGCTTTTCCTCGCGTTTAAGCCGGATTTCCTTGGGCTGGTGTTTGATGGAAAATTCGTCGGTCATGGAAAATAAAAAATCCGTTGTACTGTTTCAGTTGTCTTAATCCGCAGCCTTAATTCCCTGCGGCGGGCGGGGCGTCGTAGTCGATGGTTCTGGCCTCGTCGATCAGCATGATGGGGATACCGTCACGGATGGGAAAGGCGAGCCCGGCTTGTTCCGAAATCAGCTCGTTAGCGGCGGAATCATAACGAAGCGGCCCCTTGGTCAGGGGGCAGACAAGAATTTCCAGCAATTTAGGATCGACCGTTCGTTTGCGCATCGCTTAGTCCTTCGCAGGGCCCGTCCCCATCATCGTCCTCATCTTCTTCCTGGTTCGGTTCAATGTAGGCATCAATATCCGGCGTTCAAGAGAGCCTTATGAAAACAACAGGGTGGACAATTGTTTGCGTCCGGAAACAACCACCGGATCGGCGGCGCCCAGGGCTTCAAAAATTTTAAGTAACTGCTTGCGGGCAGCGTCGTTCTGCCACTTCGGCGCACGGCCGAAGAGGTCCAGAAGGCTGGCAACCGCGTCTTCGTTCTGCCCTTGTCCGTACAGCGCGATGGCCAGGTCGAAGCGCGTCTGATGATCGTTCTCATTCTTCTCCAGCCTGGCCCGAAGCTCATCGACCTCGCCTGAGTCCTGGCTCTGTTGGGACAGTTCCATCTGGGCGCAGGCGGCGGCGATCACGGGTTTGGCACGAAGCGCCGGGGTCAGGCATTCAATCATTTCCTTGGCGCGGTCGGCCTCGCCGGCGGCGACGGCGATGCGGATCATGCCGGCTATGGCGCGTTCATTTTCCGAATCATGGCTTTGCACCATTGCGTAAATGGCGCCGGCGGTGGCGACGTCGCCGGCATCGAGTGCGGCCTGGGCATCGTCGAGGGCGGTATCCAGCGGCGATTGGGCGCCGGCGGTTAATTTGCCGATGAACGTCTTGAGTTGGCTTTCCGGCAGCGCACCGGCGAACCCATCCACCGGCTGGCCGTCCTTGAACGCATACACGGCGGGAATGGATTGGACTTGCATCTGCGCCGCCAGATCCTTGTTCTCATCGACGTTGATCTTGACCAGCTTGACCAGACCGGCGGCGGCGCGGACCAGCTTTTCCAGTGACGGGGTAAGCTGTTTGCAGGGGCCGCACCACGGCGCCCAGAAATCAACGATGACCGGCACGACCTTCGAGGCCTCGATCACGTCGGCCATAAAGTTGGCGGTGTCCGAATCCTTGATGACGTCGCCGGCGGCACCGACCGCATCGGTTGGCGGCGCCTGCGGCGGCGTCGGGGCCTGACTTTTATTCTCGTTGCCGGGTTTTTCCGGCACCATCGAGCCGTCCGGATTCATGGTGAATTCCATAATCGCCCTTAATTGTTGTTATTTTCACACCATCAAGCGCGCATAAAGCCGACTGACCCCTCATAGATGGCCGTTTCGGACGCCCGGTGCAAGTCCCCCTGATGAAGGTGGCGGCGCAATCGCCTTTGCCGTTAAAAGCATACTTGCAAAGGCTATTACAAAAGCTATGATCGGCGCGCTGTTTTCAGCGGCAAATGCGGGTGTAGCTCAGGGGTAGAGCGCAACCTTGCCAAGGTTGAAGTCGTGAGTTCGAATCTCATCACCCGCTCCAATCAAAGCCCTCGGGGGAACGCCTCCGGGGGCTTTGTTTTTTTGGGCAGCCGCTATTCCCGTTTCCGCGTCCGCCGTTCGGCCCAGGTCAACGGCCCAGGAACACGGACGCCGCGCCAATCAGGATGGTTAAAAAAAAGTTCCCCGCAGTGGTCATATTTAGCCCCCCCATTGGTTCTTACCTAAAACTCGATGATCGCCGATTGCAGGGCCAGGGCGACCATGGCGGCGACGTAAAACAGCGTCGCCAGGCCGATGAAGAAGAAGATATTGGCGGCGGTGCGGACCGGATAATGGTGGCGTTCCTGGTCGCGGCGCTCCGGGCTTCGCTTTTCGGAGCCGCTGACAACGGTGATAAAGAATTTTTTTCCCAGAAATGGAATCGTAACCCGGATATCGACCGGAGAGCGTTTCCAGGCGGGATCTTCGGCGGCCTGATGAATGGCATCCCTCTGCTCGTTCGAAAGGGAGTCCAGCACCCATTCAGGCAGCCGATCGAAAAGCCCTGTGGCCGGGGTTCCATTCGCGCCTGTTACCGGCACCGTAGCGGCGTCGATGGTTTCGTTCCTGGTGCTCATCTGAGGATATCTCCTGAGAGGTTTAGTGTAGCGTTTGAAAGACGGTTGGCCCAAGCGGGAAGAGGGTATTTTTGTAGAATTAATACGAACACTTTGAAAAAATTGATTTTTAGTCTAGCCTTTTAGAGATATTCGCGACAACTGACTTCTGGGGGATATTATGCCGCCTGCCACCGAACAGCAAAAAGCCGACCTTATCAAAAAGGCGATCACGGAAAGCCGAAAACTGCTGGGTAAAAAAGCTCAAAAGCAGTTTGCCGGCTTTCTCACTGCCTATTTTGACCAAGTCCCGCCCCAGGATATTCTCGGCAACACGCCTAAAATGCTGTGTGGGCTGGCCCATAGCCACTGGAAACTAATCCAGGCCCGTACCCGGCGGAAACCGCAGATCCGTGTCTACAATCCCGATCCGAAAAAAGACGGCTGGCAATCCGCACATACGGTCATTGAGGTGGTTAACGACGACATGCCGTTTCTGGTCGATTCGGTATCGTCCGAGCTGAACAACCAGGACCTGGCGGTGCATCTGGTCATTCACCCGATTTTCATGGCGCGGCGCAATAAGGCCGGCAAGCTTCTTGAAATTTCGCCAAGAGGGCCAAGAGGAAAGTCCCAAGGGAAAGACAAGGGGAAAGACCAGAGGACAGGCCAGGGAAAAGACCAGGCCGATGCGGCGCCTGAATCGTTGATGCACTTTCAGGTCAATCACCAGTCCGGGGAACGGCTGAAGAAGATCGAGGCCGCGATTAAGGCCGTACTGAATGATATTCGGGCCTCGGTGACCGACTGGCGGGCGATGCGCGGTAAAATGACGGCGGTGATCGGGGAGCTGGAATCCCTGCCGAAAGCCATCGATCCGGAGGAGGCTGCTGAAATCAGGGAGTTTTTGCGCTGGATTCACGCCAATCAGTATACCTTCCTGGGTTATCGCGCGTATCACCACAAAGGCAGCGCCAAGAATCCCCACATCACCATTGATAAGAAATCCGGCCTCGGCCTGCTTCGCAGCGCCACCCGCGCCGTTTTCAGGGAAATTCGCGAACAGGAGTTCTCGCCCCGCCAGGAACGCGGCTCTTCCGGGCGCTCAAACCTGTTGCTGGTGACCAAGGCCAATCAGCGCTCAACCGTTCACCGCGCCGTCCATATGGACGTCATCAATATCAAACGGTTTGATAAAAAGGGCCGCGTCACCGGCCAGCACCTGTTCGTCGGGTTGTTTACGTCAGATGCTTACAGCCGCAGCCCCCTCGACATTCCACTGCTTCGCCGACGGCTTGCCAATACCTTGGACCGGTCCGGATTTGAGCAGGGCAGCCACAACGGCAAAGCGTTGTCGCACATCCTTGAGACGTTTCCCCGCGATGAGTTGTTTCAGGTTTCCGACGAATACCTGCTCCATACCAGCCTCGGCATTTTGCACCTGCAGGACCGCCAGCGGGTCGCCCTGTTCGTTCGTGAGGATGATTACCAACGGTTTATATCGTGTTTGATTTTCATTCCCCGTGACAACTACACCATGGCGCTCAGGCTCGGCATGCAGAAAATTCTGACCGATGCCTTTGCCGGCGAGGTGGCCGCACACCATGCGGAATTCGGCGATCAGGCGCTGGCGCGACTGCATCTGATCATCCGAACAACGCCGGGCAAGGTTCCGTCTTACACCGTCGGCGATCTGGAAAAACGCCTGGTCGCGGCGGCGCGGTCGTGGTCGGACCGGTTGAGCGCCGCCTTGGTCGGACATCTTGGCGAGGAACAAGGCCTGAGCCTTCTGCACCGCTATGCCGACGCCTTTGATGCGGGGTACCGGGAACACTACGACGGCAGTCAAACACTGCAGGATATCGACAAGATTGAAATCCTGTTGGCCGACGGCGGCATTGGCATGACGCTGTACCGGCCCGACGGCGCACCGGAAAACCGGATCCGCTTCAAGGTTTATCATCCGGACCACTCGATCCCGTTGTCCGATGCGTTGCCGTTGTTTGAACACATGGGCTTCCGGGTGGTCGACGAAATGCCGCATGAGGTTCGGCTGCGCCAAGAACAGGATGCCGATCAGGTCCGGATGATTATGATTCATGACTTCGGGCTTGAATCCAAGGACGACGTGTCGGTCGATCTGGATTCAATCCGGGATAATTTCCAGGACGCCTTTGTTCGTGTCTGGCGGGGCGATATCGAAAGTGATGGCTTTAACGCCCTGGTGTCGGGTGTCGGGCTGACCTGGCGCGAAGTGGTGATCCTCCGCGCCTATGCGAAATATCTGCGTCAGGCCGGGATCGCCTTTTCCCAGGCCTATATGGAACAGACCCTGGCGGCCAACGCCAAGATCACGCGGCGCATCGTCGATTTGTTCACGACCATGTTTGACCCGGCTTCTTCAGGAAATCGGGACGCCCGGGCCAACCGGATCAAGGCGGCCATCGCCAAGGCCCTGGACGCCGTCGTCAGCGCCGACGAAGACCGGATTTTGCGGCGTTTTCTCAATGCCGTCGACTCGACGCTGAGGACCAATTTCTACCAGACAACGCAAGACGGTGGGCCGAAGCCCTATCTTTCCTTCAAGCTCAAATCCAGGGAGATCGAGGAACTGCCGCTGCCGCGCCCGTTGTATGAGATTTTTGTCTACAGCCCCCGCGTCGAAGGCATCCATCTGCGTTTTGGTATGGTCGCCCGGGGCGGGCTTCGCTGGTCGGACCGGCGCGAGGACTTTCGCACCGAAATTCTCGGCCTGGTTAAGGCCCAGCAGGTCAAGAATGCGGTCATCGTGCCGGTCGGTTCCAAAGGCGGTTTCGTCGTCAAACGTCCGCCCCAGAGCGGCGGTCGGGACGCCTTTCTGGAAGAAGGCATTGCCTGTTATAAGATCCTTATCTCCGGCCTGTTTGACCTCACCGACAATTACCAAGGGACCAAGGTCACGTCCCCGAAACGCGTTGTTCGCCGCGACGGCAACGATCCCTATCTGGTGGTCGCCGCCGACAAGGGCACGGCGACATTTTCCGATATCGCCAACGGCGTGTCGAAAATATACGGCCATTGGCTGGGCGACGCCTTCGCATCCGGCGGCAGCCAGGGCTATGACCACAAGGCCATGGGCATAACCGCCAGGGGTGGCTGGGAATCGGTGAAACGTCACTTCCGCGAAATCGGCGTCAACATCCAGCAACAGGACTTCACCGTTGTCGGCGTCGGCGACATGTCGGGTGACGTGTTCGGCAACGGCATGTTGTTATCGAAGCACATCAAGTTGGTCGGCGCTTTCAACCACCTGCACATCTTCATCGACCCCGACCCGGACCCTTCGAGCAGCCTTGCCGAGCGTAAACGGATGTTCAAGCTGCCGCGGTCCAACTGGTCCGATTACGACAAAAAGCTGATTTCCAAGGGCGGCGGCATTTTCGAGCGCAGCGCCAAGTCGCTGAGCCTTTCGCCGGAAATCAGGAAACTTTTCGATATCCCCAAGGCCCAGGCAACACCCAACGAATTGATGGGCTATATCCTGCGGGCAGACGCCGACCTGATGTGGTTTGGCGGCATCGGCACCTACGTCAAGGCGGGATCAGAGTCCAATCTTAATGTCGGCGACCGCGCCAACGACGCCATTCGCATCAACGGTGCCGAGCTGCGTTGCAAGGTCGTCGGCGAAGGCGCCAACCTGGGCACCACCCAATTGGGCCGGGTCGAATACGCGCTCAAGGGCGGGCGGCTGAACACCGATTCCATCGATAATTCCGCCGGCGTCGATTGTTCCGACCATGAGGTCAACATCAAGATTTTGATTGATGCCGTGGTCGACAAAGGCCGCCTTTCGGTGCCCGAGCGCAATCGGCTGTTGGCGTCGATGACCAGCGAAGTCGGCGGGCTTGTTTTGCGCCACAACTACCTTCAGACCCAGGCCATCACCATGGTCGAGGCCAAGGGCTCGAATGCCCTGGATAACCAGACCCGCCTGATGCGGATGCTGGAGCGCACCGGGCGTCTGAACCGGGGCGTGGAATTCCTGCCCGATGATGAAATCCTGAGCGAGCGCGGGATGGCGGGTCAGGGCCTGACCCGGCCGGAGATCGCCATCATTATGTCGTATGGGAAAATCTGGCTCTATGATGAACTGTTGGCGTCAACCGTGCCGGACGACCCGTGGCTGGAAGAAGACCTGGTGGAATACTTCCCGACCCCGTTAAGAAAAAAATATCTGGGTGACATTCGTGGCCACCGTCTGCGCCGCGAAATTGTCGCTACCCGGGCGACGAATTCCATGATCAATCGCGTCGGCGGCACCTTCGTCAACGAATTCATGGAAAAAACCGGCAAAGGCGCCGCAGAGATTGCCCGCGCCTACATCATCGCCCGCGAAGTGTTCGGGCTGCGCAAAATTTGGGAAGCGGTGGAAAAGCTGGACAACCGCGCGTCGCCCTCGGCACAGACCGCCATGGCGCTCGACACCAATTATCTGATCGAATGGGTGACCCTGTGGTTCCTGCGCAACGGCAAACCGGGCCTGGATATTGGCCAACACATCCAGGAATTTCAGGCCGGCATCATCACCCTTGCCGACGGTCTTGCCGGCATGCTGCCGGCTCATTACCACGCCGACATCAAAAAACGAGCCGGGCCTTATGTCGATCAGGGCGTGCCCGAGGCCTTGGCGCTGCGCATCGCCAATCTGGTTAACCTCTATTCCGGTTGCGATATCGTTCGTCTGGCCAACCGTCGAAAGCTTCCGGTCGGCGACGTGGCGCGGATCTATTTCGCCATCGGCACGCATTTCCATCTCGGCCGGTTGCGTGCCGCCGCCGATGGTTTGGGTTCCGACAGCCATTGGCAAAAATTAGCGGTCGCCGCCCTGACCGAAGAAATTTACGGCCACCAGTTGGCGCTTGCCAATCAGGTGCTCGATTTCTCCCGCAGTGGCATGAACCCGGAAAAGGCCGTTCAGGGCTGGCTGACCAAGAACCGCGCCGTGGTCGAGCCCACCGATCATCTGCTTTCCGAACTGTGGGCGACGGAAATCAACGATGTGTCCATGATTGCGGTCGCCAGCCGGTCGCTCAGGACGGTGACGGATGGCGGCTCCGTTTAAAAAACAATGACCGGCGGCAACAGCCCGGAAAAGAACAAGACCCAGAGGCGCGGGATCGCGGCCTGGTGCTTTTATGACTGGGCCAACTCGGCGTTCCCGACGGTGATCACCACCTTCGTCTTCGCCGCCTATTTTACCAAAGCCATTGCCGCCGATGAGATCACCGGCACCGCCCAGTGGGGGTACGCCATCAGCCTGTCGGGGCTGGCGGTGGCGGTGGTGGCGCCGTTGCTGGGCGCCGTCGCCGATTTTGGCGGGCGGCGAAAGCCCTGGATTTTTGCCTTCACCGTCATCTGCGCCGTGGCCACGGCGTTGTTGTGGCAGGCCAAGCCGGACGTCTCGTTCGTTTTCCTGGCGCTGGTGCTGACGGCGGTCGCTAACTTCGCCTTCGAGATGGCGATGGTTTTTTACAACGCCATGCTGCCGGATCTCGCGTCAAAAGATCGCATCGGCCGGGTTTCCGGGTGGGGTTGGGGGTTGGGCTATGGCGGCGGCTTAGCCTGTCTCGGCCTTGCCCTGGTCGCCCTGGTCGAGGCCGAAACGCCGGTGTTTGGGCTCGACAAGGGCCAGGCCGAACATCTGCGCGCCACCGGGCCGATGGTGGCAATGTGGATAATGGTGTTCGCGGTGCCGTTGTTTGTGTGGACGCCGGACCGTCCCAGCCGGGGCTTGAGAATTGGCGACGCGTTCCGAAAGGGCTCCTCGTCGCTGATTGATACACTCAGGCGCATTCGGGAGCACAAGGATATCGTCCGCTATCTGATTGCCCGGATGATCTACACCGACGGGCTCAATACGCTGTTCGCCTTCGGCGGCATTTACGCCGCCGGCAGTTTCGGCATGGATTTTTCGGAATTGATCCTGTTCGGGATCGCCATCAACGTCACCGCCGGTTTGGGCGCCGCCGGGTTTGCCTGGATTGATGACCGGATCGGGCCGAAGCGCACCATCCAGATCGCCGTCATCGGGTTGACGGTGTTGGGCGGGGCGCTGGTGGTGGTCGAGGGCAAGACGCTGTTTTGGGCCCTCGCCCTGCCGCTGGGGATTTTTGTCGGTCCGGCGCAGGCGGCGAGCCGGTCGTTGATGGCGCACCTGGCGCCGGCCGAGATCAGGACCAAAATGTTCGGCCTCTATGCGCTTTCGGGCAAGGCGACGGCCTTTATCGGCCCGGCGCTGCTGGCCTGGGTGACGGTGGCGTCGGGAAGCCAGCGCGCCGGGATGGCGACGATCCTGGTATTTTTCGTGGTCGGGTTGGGGTTGCTGTCCGGGGTACCCGATCGCCGACGCTGAACCATTGAAATGGCGGCGTTTTTACCGGACAATCACCGCCATGACCTTTCCCGATCAAAAATTCGACAGCATTGCGGCTTTTGCCGGCGCCTACTTCGACCACAGCCGCACCGCACAGGCGTCGGTGGACGCCGAAAAGCTGGACGCCGCCTTTCAATTGCTGGACGCCGCCTATCAGCGCGGCGCGGTGTTGTACGTTTGCGGCAACGGCGGCTCGGCCTCGATCTCCAATCATCTGGTCTGCGACCATTCCAAATGCGGCCAGACCGACACGGATTTGCGGCCCAAGGTGGTCTCGCTGAGCACCAATATGGAAATGGTCACCGCCATCGCCAATGATATCTCTTATGCGGAAGTCTTCGCCTATCAACTACAAACCCTGGCCGAGCCGGGTGATGTGTTGCTGACCATTTCATCGTCCGGCGATTCGGAAAATGTCGTCCGCGCCGCTCAATGGGCCAAGGACAACGGCCTCGGCGTGATTGCCTTTACCGGATTTGACGGTGGCCGCTCAGGCAGTCTGGCGGACGTTAATTTGCATGTCGCCGGGGACAATTACGGCGTCATCGAAGATACCCACCAAGGCCTGATGCATATTCTGGCGCAATTCATCCGCCATCATCACATGGACGCCGCGACTATTGCCGAGCGCAAGTTTTAGGCGTCTGGGATGCCCGGTCCCGAATTAGACCCCGGCGTCTATGAACTGTTCGCCGTCAAATACGCCACCCACGGCAGGACGGCGGCGGCCAATTTCGTCGATCCCCCGGACCCGCACGAGGCCATGCCCATCGATTATTTCGTCTGGGCGGCGGTGTCGGACGATCGCACCTTCGTCATCGACATGGGCTTCACGAAAGAGACAGCGGACGATCGTGCCCGCACGCATCTGCGCTGCCCAACGGAAGCGCTGGCCCTGATCGGGGTCGATGCCAAAACCGTCAAGGACGTGATCGTCACCCATTTTCATTACGACCACATCGGCAATTTTGATAAATTCCCCGCTGCCAAGTTTCATCTTCAGGACCGTGAAATGGCATTCGCCACCGGACGCCACATGCTTGACCCGGCGCACGGCTCGTCCATGAATGTCGATGATGTTGTCGGCATGGTCCGCCATGTGTACGGCAATCGGGTGGTTTTTCACGATGGCGATGCGGAACTGGCGCCGGGAATCGCGCTGCATCACATCGGCGGCCATACGGCGGGCTTGCAGGCGGTGACGGTGATGACCAAACGCGGCGTTGTCGTCGTCGCGTCCGATGCGTGCCATCTGTATGCCAACATCGAAACCCGCAACCCGTTCCCGGTAATCTTCGAGCGAGACAAGGTGCTTGAAGGCTACGACACCCTGGAACGTCTTGCGCCGACGCCGGCACACATCGTCCCCGGCCATGATCCGCTGGTGCTGAACCGCTACCCGGCGGTGTCGGACGATTTGGACGGAATCGCCATTCGCCTCGATGTGGACCCAAAAGCTTCGTAAATGAGCAAAAGCTCCTTTCGAGGTTTCGGCGTTGCGTTGGGCGGCTTGATCGCCATGGCCGCCGCCATGGGGGTCGGGCGCTTTGTTTACACGCCGATCATGCCGTTCATGGAAGCGGCCCTCGGGTTAACAAAGGCCGAGGCCGGCGTTCTCGCGTCGATGAATTTCCTGGGCTACCTTTTAGGCGCCCTTGCCGCGTCGGCGTCTGGGGTTCCAGGGGGGCGGAGGCTTTGGTTTCTGGGGGCCCTGGCCGTGAGCGCCCTTTCCACCGGCGCCATGGGGATATCATCGTCGATTGAAATTTTCCTGGGCTTGCGCTTTGTCGGCGGCGTCGCCAGCGCATTTGTTCTTGTCTTCGCATCGGCGCTGGTCCTTGACCGCCTGGCGATGGCCGGGCGTCTCGGCCTGTCCGGACTGCATTTTGCCGGCGTTGGTTTCGGTATTGCGGCGTCGGCTATTATTGTCTCCGGCCTTTCCATGGCTGGATATGGTTGGCAGGCGCTGTGGCTTTTCAGCGGGGCTTTTTCATTTTTGGCATTGGTGGCGGTGGCCCTGCTGATCCCAAATGAAGAGGAACCCCCCACCCAGGTCCAGGCCACCAAGGGCACAACGCTGGACCGGCGTCTGGTTTTTCTTGTTATTGCCTATGGGTTGTTCGGATTCGGCTATGTGATTACGGCGACCTTTATTTCGACAATGGTACGGTCCGCGCCCGACATTCAATTTCTTGAACGCGTGATATGGCTTGTGGTCGGCGTCGCCGGCATTCCTTCCGTGATGTTCTGGAACTGGGTCGGGCAACGATGGGGCCTCGCCCGCGGCTTCGCAATCGCGTGTCTGGTTGAAGCCGTGGGTGTCGCCATGAGTGTTGTCGGCACAAGTGCATCGGTAATCGTGGCTTCCGCGGTTCTTTTGGGCGGCACCTTCATGGGAATTTCGGCATTGGGTTTGGTCCATGCCCGCCGCCTTTCCAGCGGCGATGTGCGCCGCAGCCTCGCGTTGATGACAGCGGCCTTTGGCCTGGGCCAGATGATCGGCCCGACATTCGCCGGGTATGCCTACGGGTTCGATAACAGCTTCCTGGCGCCATCGCTGACGGCGGTCGCGGCGCTGGTGATCGCGGCGGGGCTGGCGATTGTCCCCGCCCCTAATCGACGGTGACGATATACGGCGATGCCGTCTTGGCCTCGGGGTCGAACTGCGAGCGGTCGGTAAAATTGACGTGCTTGCCGTAAGTGTGCAGCGACATGCTGATCTCATCGGCAACGTTCCAGACCGCGTGGATGTCGCCGGAGGGCAGACACGATACCTTGCCGGCGGTCATGATCGCTTCAGTGCCTTTTGTAAGCTCGGCATGGCCTGGGGTTGAAGCATCGTCGACCCGCGTCCACATGGTCTCCTTTTCCTCGCCTTCGATTCCGGCGACGACGGCCCAGGTGCCGTGGTCATGGGCGGGGGTGCCCCGGTCCGGCAGCCACGACAGCAGGAAAACGGCGTTGGTGTGGTCATCTTCCTCATGCAGGGTGTGAAAGCCGAAGCCCTGGGCTTTATCGCAGTGGCGGTGCTTGTCGGTGATCCAGCCGGGCGTCGTCGCCAGCTTTTGCGCCAGCGGGGCCAAACGCTGGAAGATCGCCTTCTCGTCGGTTTCCTCGGCGGTGATACGGCGCAGGTCTTCGACATATTCGGCGACGCTGTAATTTATTTCAGTCATTGATAAACCCTTTTCTAATGCCGGAAGTGGCGCATGCCGGTGAACACCATGGCCAAACCGGCTTCATCGGCGGCGGCGATAACGTCGTCGTCGCGCATCGAGCCGCCGGGCTGAATGACCGCCGTCACCCCGGCCTCGGCAATCGCCTGCACGCCATCGGCGAACGGGAAAAAGGCGTCGGATGCGGCGACGGAACCCTTGGCCCAGGTTTCCCCATCACCGGCGACGCGGGCGGCGTCGGCGGCTTTCCAGGCGGCGATGCGGGACGAATTGACGCGGCTCATCTGCCCGGCGCCGACGCCGACGGTGGCCTTGTCCTTGGCATAGACGATGGCGTTGGATTTGACGTGCTTGGCGACGGTAAACGCAAATACCAAGTCCGCCAGTTCGCCGTCCGTCGGGGCGCGTTTGGTAACGACCTTGAGGTCGCCGTCGGTGACCGCCCAGTCGCGGCCCTGCAACAGATAGCCGCCGGAAAGACTCTTTAACGTCATGCCCTGGGCGGTGGGGTCGGCCATGCCCCCGGTGACGAGGACGCGCAGGTTTTTCTTGGCCGCCAGAATCTTGCGTGCGCCGGGGTTGATATCCGGTGCGATAACGACCTCGGCGAACAGCTCGGCGACTTGCTCGGCGGTGGCTTCGTCCAGGGTTTGGTTGACGGCGATGATGCCGCCGAAGGCGCTTTCGGTATCGCAGGCCAAGGCGCGGGCGTAGGCCTCGGCCAGGGTGTCCGCGATGGCCACCCCGCACGGGTTGGCGTGCTTGACGATGATGCAGGCGGGACCGTTGGTGAATTCGGATGCCAGCTCAAAGGCGGCGTCGGTGTCGTTGAGATTGTTGTAGCTCAGCTCCTTGCCCTGAATTTGTTCGGCGGTGGCGACGCCCGGGCGGTTTTCGGCATTGTTATAGAACGCCGCCTGCTGGTGCGGATTCTCGCCATACCGCAACGTCTGTTTCAAGGTGCCGCCGACGGCAAAGCGCGGCGGGAACGCGTCGCCGACGTGCGCCGAGAACCAGCCCGAGATGGCGGCGTCATAGGCGCCGGTGCGGCCATAGGCTCTCGCCGCCAGGGTCTGGCGGAACGCCGGCGTCGTCGCGTTATTACCGGCCTTCATTTCCTCGATCAGCTGGCCGTAATCGGCGGGATCGACGACGACGGAGACGAAGGCATGGTTCTTGGCGGCGGCGCGAATTAACGCCGGGCCGCCGATATCGATGTTCTCGATGCAGTCGTCGAACCCGGCGCCGCCGGCAACCGTCGCCTCGAACGGATACAGGTTAACCACCAACAAGCCGATGGCCTCGATTCCATTTTCCCGCATGGCGTGTTGGTGCGCGTCGACGTCTAGCCGGGCCAGAAGCCCACCGTGAATTTTCGGGTGCAGGGTCTTGACCCGGCCGTCCATGATTTCGGGGAAGCCGGTTATATCGGATACATCCTTGACGCTGAGGCCGAAGTCCCGAAGCGCCTTGGCGGTGCCGCCGGTGGACAGAATCTCGATATTGTTGTCGCCAAGATAACGGCCCAGTTCCTCAAGGCCGGTTTTGTCGGAAACGGAAATAAGGGCGCGGCGGATGGTCGTCATCGGGCGGTGGCTTCCTTTTTTAATGATCCCGCCGCCGTCTTGGCGTCGGAGGCGGGTTCCATATGGTATTCGGGGACAAGCCTTTGGATCACGGCGAAAATAGCTTCGAGGTCGTCATTGCGGCAGGCCTCGGCCAGTTCCTTAAGGGCAGGGCGTAAATCATCCAGGTTGCCGGCTCTGGGCGCGGCGAGAAGAAGGCCGGGGCTTTCGGTGGCGACTGGCGGCTCGGCGCCGTGGAAGATTTCCTCGAACAGTTTTTCACCGGGCCGGGTGCCGACGATGTCGATCTTGATGTCTTTGCCGGGTTTCAGTCCGGCCAGCCGGATCATCTGTTCGGCCAGATCCATGATGCGGATCGGCTCGCCCATATCGAGGACGAAAATCTTGCCATTGCCATCACTGCCTTGGGGGGTCCCCAGCGCTGATGCCTGCAACACCAGCTCGACCGCCTCGCCGACGGTCATGAAATAGCGCGTCATATCTTTGTGGGTTACCGTCAACGGCCCGCCGTTCGCCAGTTGTCTTTGGAACAGCGGCACCACCGATCCCGTCGAGCCCAACACATTGCCGAAGCGCACCGTCACGAACCGCGTGCCTTCCCCTTCGGCGCGCTGAAGGTCGAGCGCCTGACAATAGCTTTCGCCGATGCGCTTGGTGGCGCCCATGATGCTGGTCGGGTTGACCGCCTTGTCCGTGGAAATCAGGACCATGGTTTTGACACCGCACTGAACGCAGGTATCGGCGATGGTGACGGTGCCGTTGACGTTGGTCGTGGTGCCCTCGACGATATTGGCTTCGACCATGGGCACATGTTTCAAGGCCGCCGCGTGGAACACCAGGTCCGGGGAAAAGCGGGCGAAAATCCGGCCGATGCGGTCGGCGTGGCGAACATCGGCGATCACCGAAACACGGGCAACATCCGGCCACTGTTCCATGACTTCCCGGTCGATGGTGTAGAGCGCGAGTTCTGAATTATCCAACAGCATGATTTCGGCGGGCTTAAGGGCGGAGACTTGGCGCACCAGTTCGGAACCGATGGAGCCGCCGGCGCCGGTCACCAGGACGCGTTTTCCTCCAATGAGGGCGGCCATGGCGTCGCGGTCCAGCGCCGTTTGCGGCCGCCCGAGCAGGTCTTCCACCGCCACCGGTTTAACATCGGCCTTGTCGGCAACGCCGCTTTTGAAATCGGTGACTTTCGGGATGCGGGCCAGGGTCATGCCCATTTCATCGGCCTGGTCGAGCAGCGAACGAATCTGGGCGCCATTCAGATCGTCCCTGGTCAGCACCAATCGTTGCGGCTTAATTCCCACTGCCCGTAATTTTTTCACCGCGCCGGCAATATCGTCGATGGAGCCGATGACCTCGACGCCATGAATTTGCCGCCCGACCCGTCCCGGCGACTCTGACACGATGCCGACGGCCTGGTAGCTGGCGTTCGGGGTGCGTTTTAATGTCCGGATGAACAGCTCAGCCCCATCACCGGCGCCGGCCAACAGGACGGCGATGCGGTTGTTGCCGCCGTTTTCCGATACCAGATCAAAACGCCGGTCTTTAATCAGCCGATAAAAGAATCGCGGCCCGCCCAACAGCGCCATCAGCACGAACCAGGTGATCGGGATGACCGAACGCGGGATGTGAAGGAACCGACTCCACAGAAACATAATCAATAAGAAGACGAGAATTGCCACGCTTACCGCCCGGGTGATCGCCATCAGGTCGTTCATGGAGGCGTAGCGCCACACCCCCCGGTAAAGGCCGGAAAAAAAGAACACCACCGCCGAGATGACCATAAACGAAACGCCAGCCTGAACCATCGGTTCCATGGCGTATAACAGCGTGTCGTCGCCGAGCCTTAAATAGATCGCTATCGCAAACGCCAGCCCGGACATAATAATGTCGTTGGCGTAAACGATAAGGCCGCGGCCGGAAATATGATGAATGAATTTCATTGGGTGGTGACACCGTGGCAATTTTTCAAGGCGAGAACCAAGCCGCCGTTTCCTGCAGTCCTTGTACCACGTTGAAGGGCGGGTTCCACCCCAGTTGGCGGTGGATTTTTTCATTTTCGACCTGCAAATCGCCCAACAACGTGTATATGGCCTGGGATTTCCCCGTAATCGCCCCCGCCAGACGCAGCAAGCCGTGCGGCGCGGGGAAAAGCCGGGCCGGACGGCCCAAGGCCGCGGCCATGTGACGGATCAGGTCCGGCGTTGACAGGTCCCCTGCGTCACGCACGAAATAGGTTTCACCGACCGCCTTTTCCGCCGTTAGGCAAAGCCCGATGGCATCGACCAGATTACCCAGATAGAGGATGGAGCGCTGGTTTTGGATGGTGGCGAACGGCAACGGCGGCGCTATCTGGCATAATTTCAACAACGATAAAAAATTAGCCTTTACGCCGGGACCGTACACCAACGGCGGGCGCAGGATCACCGGCTCAAGCGAGCTGCCCGCCGCCGCGATGGTCAGCGCGCGCTCCCCGTCCAGCTTTGTTTGGGCATAGGCATCTTCGGGCCGGGGCGTGTCGGTTTCCCGGAACGGCGCCTCGGAGCGCTCGCCCATGACCTTGACCGTGCTCAGGTAGACAAACCGACGCACCCCCGCCTTCGCCGCCGCCTCGGCCAGGCGGGCCGTGCCGTCGGCGTTGACGCGGCGGAATTCGGCGGGTGGATCGGCGATGGCCTCTTTGGTGATATGCGTCCGCGCGGCGAGATGGATGACGGCGTCCGCGCCCGAAAGCGCCTCGGTCCAATCCGTACCCGGGCCGATGTCGCCGATGGGGATGTCTTTACCGTTCGGTGTCCGCACCGTTCCTGAAACGTCATGCCCGGCCTGGGCGAGCGCCGGACACAAGGCGCGGCCGACAAACCCGCTGGCGCCGGTGACCAGGACCCTCATTTGCCGCCTCCTGCCGGCACGGAAGAAGCTTCAATACCACGTCGTCCCGCCGCCAACTCCAGCACATCGGCCATGTGCCGGGCCTGGGCTTCGCGGCTGTGGAGGGCGGCGGCGGCCAGGCTTTTATCCGCCAGTGCTTTCAAGGCCGGGGCATCGTCCATCAACCGGCGGACGGCGCCGGCCAGGGCGTCCGGGTCTTCGGCGGGAACGCAAATCCCGGCGCCGTCGGCCTCGACGATGCGGCTGGCTTCGCCTTTCGGCGCGGCCAGCAAAATCGCCAGCCCCGACGCCATTGCCTCGAAAATTTTTGACGGAAGGACGCCGGCGAACAAGGGGTCGTTTTTCAGGTGCGCCAGGGCGACATCGCACAGGCTCCACACGCCCGGCATGGCGTCTTTTGGCTGGGGCGGCATAAAGACGATATTTTTCAGGCCGCGTTGTTCGGCCTCGGTAATCAGCGCATCGCGTTCGGCCCCGGCACCGGCTAACAAAAACCGCAACCCATCCAGATCCTTGAGCCGTTCCGCCGTATCCAGGACGTTGCCTAATGCATGCGCCATACCGTGGGTGCCGACGTAGCCGACGACGAATTTGTTTTCCAGCCCCCACGTCTTGGCCAATTCCGCATCTTTGTCGCGGGGGCCATAACGCCAGGAATCGACGCCGTTGGGGATGACGGCGATCTTATTCCCCGGAACGCCGCGCCCGATGAGGTTGTCCTTGAATGCCTGGGTCAGGGCGACCACGGCTTCTGAGCGGATATAGAGGTGAAGTTCAAGTTTTTCGATCATCCGAAGGGCGACACTTGAGCGGACCGCGCCGACGGCGGCGATCGACGCCGGCCACAGGTCGCCGAGCTCAAACACAAACGGTCGATGCCGTGCGCCGGCCAGCATCCAGCCGGCGACGGCGGCAAAAAATTGCGGCGAGGTGGCGGCAATGACGTCAGGCTTGGACTCGAACAACCCGGTGCAAAAGGCGGTGACCATGAAACTGAGAAAATCCAGGGTCCGCCGGATCACGCCACGGTTGGGGGCGATGTAGGTCTTGACGCGCACCACCCGGATTCCATCCATGTCCTTAATCTGCCGCCAGCGGTTTTGGTAGCCGGGAAAAAGCCGGCCTTCGGGAAAATTAGGCGCGCTGGTGATGACGGTGACCCGGTGCCCGGCCTTGATCCAATAGCAGGCGCGCTCAAAAACCCGGGTGGCGGCGGCGTTGGTTTCCGGTGGAAAGTTTTCGGTCAGGAAAAGAATATTCAAGGCGGCGGCTCTCTATTCTTCATTCGGCGGCGCGTTGATGGGGATGCCGAGATAGACCAGCAGCCACAAAACCATCACCGGCGCCGATATCAACGCCGCCCCAACCCATCCCCTGGCGGCGGCCACCGCTAAGGCAACCAGGACGAGATCGACAAACAACACATGGCGCACGACATGATCATGGCTCAACCCATGCGCCAACGCCTGTTGATAGAAGTGTTGACGGTGGGCCTGCCAGACCTTTTCACCGCGCACGAAGCGCTTCAACAACGTGATGGAGGCGTCGGCCAGATAATACAGCGGCAGGATTACCGCCGCCGGCCATTGCCCATTGGCGGCCAGCCACAACAACAGCCAGCCGAGCAGGAACCCCAATGGGACGGAGCCGATATCGCCCAGGAATATCTTGGCCGGGTGCCAGTTCCATATCAAAAATCCCAGCGCAGCGGCGGCAATGGCAACCCCGAAGACGCCGAATTCGCCGGACAGCCCCGCCGCCGCCGAGACCACGGCGATGCCGATGCCGATGCAGGCGGCCTCGACGCCGGCTAAGCCGTCGATGCCGTCCATGAAGTTGAACAGGTTGATGAACCACACCCATAACAGCGCCGCGACCACCATATCGAGCCCCGGCGGTAACAGGCCGCCGAAAAAGGGCTCTGCGAACAAGGCGGTGGAATAGGGGGATAAAAGCACCATGGCGACCGCCAGCGCCTGCGCGACGAGCCGCCAAACCGGGTTTAATTCCCGGAGGTCGTCAAACCATGATAGCCCGGCCAGGCCAAGGGCGGCGGCAGCCACAATCAGGGTGATGGGAAACGCCTCAGTTCCCGACGCGGTGATCAGCCAGGCGGCGATGATGCAGGGGATGACCACGATGCCGCCGCCCTTCGGTGTCGGCGTCGAATGGCTGGAGCGCGCATTGGGGTGATCCAGGATGGCGCGATCGCGGAGAACCCGGAGGATCAGTCTGGTGCCAACCAACGACACCACAAAGACACCAATGAAGATAAATAGGGGAAAGCTCCAATGCATGGGAATGAGTTTATAGGGAACCCGCCGCCGCAACAAAAAAAAGCGCCACCAAAATAGTTTTGGCGGCGCGGTATGGCTTTTTTATGGCTTGGGTCGGGTCAGGACTTAAGCGAGGTGTTTTTGCAGCTGCTCCAGCACGCCGACGACATCGTGGCCGAGAACGGCATCCTTGAAATCGGCCTGACCACGATGAATGGCGGCTGAAAACGCTTGTACGGCCCGTTCCAGCGGTCGACCGTCCGCTAACGCCACGGGTTTGCCGGGGTCCTGGGGGGTAATTTTGAGGCGAAGCTTGTCGTCCAGGGTATCGTCATAGACCAATTCGCCGCCTTTCAGGGAGGCGGTGAAAAGCCAGTTTTTCTCGGCATAAAGGGTGCTGATGACGATTTTGGCGGTGATGTCGCCGAATCCGAGTTCCAGGGCCAGGGCTTCGCCTTTGCCGTTTTCGACGTCGCGAATTTCGATAGACCGGGCGACGGCGGTTTCCGGCCGGCGGCCAACCAAATCCATGGCCATGGCAATGACATGACTGCCCCAGTCCCACAGCATCGGCGTGTCGGGCCGGAATGGACCCCAATTCCCGGCGACGGCGGAAATCGCCTGAAGCGGCCCATGGACGCGGGCTTCTTTTTTCAGCACCTCCCAGGCGGCGCTATACAGGTGAATGTGGTCAACCAAAACGATGGCGTTTTTAGCCCGCGCCGCGCTGACCACCGCTTCGGCCTCAGCCAGCGACAGCGTCATCGGCTTTTCCACCAACACCGCCAATCCCGCGTCAATCGCGGCCAGGGTCATTTCCGCGTGCAGGGCGGGCGGCGTGGCGATGATGACGCCATCCAAATCCTGGGCGGCCATAAGATCGCGCCAATCATCGCTGATTACGCAATCCGGGGGGACAAGGGCGGCGCTTTCCGGATTTCGGCTGGCAAGGCGGGTGAGCCGGGCGCCGTCCAACCCGGCAATGGTCTTGATAAAGTTACGGCCCCAGACACCGGCGCCGATAAGGCCGAGGTTAAGAATTTTAGACGGAACCGCGTCGGTCACGCGTCGCCGGTATAGGTTTTATCGGTCCAGTCGAGAAAGCGTTTGATGCCGTCGTCCAGTTTCACCGTCGGCTGAAATCCGATCTGGTGGCGGGCTTTGGTGATATCGGGACAACGGCGCAGTGGCTCATCGGCGGGGTAGCTATCGGGATATTCGATGATGTTGTAATTCAGTTTGCCGCCGGTCGCCGTCTCCATACTCTGGACCAGTTCGACCATGGAAATTTCCGGCTTCGGGTTGCCGATATTATAGGCCTCGCCGGGAACCCCGGTGGCAATGACGCGCAAAAATCCGTTGATGGCGTCGGTAATATAACAGAACGTCCGGGTTTGGCCGCCGGACCCATAGACGTTAAGCGGCCGTCCGCCCTTGATGCGGTTGGCGAAATTCGGCATCACCCGGTAATCGGTTTCCTGCATGCCGGGGCCGAAAACATTGAACGGCCTGATCGTGTTGGTCGCCAGCCCGTGGTTTTCGTGGAAGATGTAACACAGCGTTTCGCCGACCCGCTTGCTTTCGTCGTAACACGCGCGCGGCCCTTGCGCGGCGACATTGCCGCGATAGCTTTCGGGCGTCGGCACGTGCTTGGCGTCGGGGTCGCCGTAAATTTCGCTGGAAGAGAAAAAGGTGAACCGGGCCTGGTTCTTTTGCGCCAGGGCGAGCATATTTTTGGTGCCGATGATCGCAACGTCCAGAGTCTCGAGCGGATATTTACGATAGTAAAACGGGCTGGCGATGCCGGCGGCATGGATGATGAAGTCGATTTTGTCGTTTTTGTCCCGGGGCCAATCCAGCGGCTGGATAACGTCGTGCTTGATGAAGGTGACATTTTCGATTTGGCCGACTGTTGCGCCCGCCTCGCCGGCGGTGATCAGGTTATCGAGGACGACCAACTTGCAAGGCTCATCCAATACGGTTGCATTGAGGTGGGCGAAGACTTCGGTGAAATAGCGTCCGAGGAAGCCGCGCCCGCCGGTCAACATAATCGTCTTTCCGGCAAACGCAGAAGCCTTGTCGCCAAGGGCGGCGGCTATTTCCTGGATATCGGTTTTAAGTAGAAATTCAGTCACGATTAATTTCCCGGTGGTTTATAGGTTTGAAGGTCAGGCAGCGGCACAATAAAGCGCCCGCCGCCTTCAAGAAAGGCGGAATGTTTGGCCATGATCGGCGCGGCGAAATTCCAGGCCAGGATCAGGACATAATCGGGGCGGCGTTTTTCAAGGGCATCGGATGCCAGCACCGGGATATGGGCGCCGGGGCTGTACAGGCCCTGCTTTAAGGGGCTGTCATCGACAATGAAGTCAATTTCATCCGCCCCGATGCCGAAATGATACATCAGGGTCGTCGCCTTGGCCGGCGCGCCGAACCCGGCAACGGTTTTGCCGTCGGCCTTGATATCGGCCAACAGGGCCTTCAGCTTGGCCCCCAGCGTGTCGATATCGTTGCCGAAATTAACGAACGTTTCGGCCCGGTCCAGGCCCATATCTTCTTCAAGGGCGATCAATTTTTCGACGGACCCATCGCCGGCGTGGGGGCCACCCACCAGCCCGGCAAAGCCCCGAAGTGATCCGCCGTGGGACGAGACCCGTTCGGCCGCGAACAGCCGCATGCCGTTGTCCTCAAAAAAACGCCGCAGCGGTTTGACCGAATGATAGGCCAGATGCTCGTGATAAATGGTGTCGAACAGGGTGTCGGTGATGACATCAACCAGATAGGACACTTCAAACACAAAAACGCCGTCGGGCGCCAATAACGCGCGCACACCCTCGACGATGCCCTTCAGATCATCGGCATGGGCGAACACGTTATTGGCGGTGACGATGGCGGCATTGCCCCGGCCCAAAACGATTTGTTCGGCGAGGCCTGCGGAAAAGAAATCGGCGATGGTTTCGATCCCGGCGTCCGTTGCGCGGGCGGCAATGTCGCGGGCCGGATCGACGCCCAGCACGGCCATGCCCCGCGATTGAAAGGCGGAAAGAAGCGTGCCGTCGTTGGAGCCGATATCGACAACCAGGCTACCCTTGGCCGAGCCGAAGCGGTCGAGGACGGCGGCAGCATATTCGTCGAAGTGTTTGACGAACGAGGGCGAGGTGCCGGACACGTAAACGTAGTTTTCAAACAACAGGCCGGGGTCGACGACGTCCAAAAGCTGAACGTGAAAACAGGTTCCACAGAAAAAAACGTCCAGGGGGAAGCAGGCCTGTTCGGCATTTAGGTGCTCGGCATCGACAAAAGCGTTGGCGGGCGGCGTCGGCGTCAGTTTGAGCACAAGCGCCAGGTCATCGCCGCCGCAAAGCCTGCAGGTGTCGCGGCGGCGGCAGGGCCCGGCTGTCATCGGCTCATTCGTCTCCCGGCTTCCAGGAAGTCAGCCCTTCGGTATTGAGCATCTCGACCCGGACCACATCGGCTTCGTAGGACTCCTGGTCGCGCGGGTTGCGCGACAGGGTTAAAAAGGTGGTGTCTTCGGGAAACTTCATGCCGTGGTCCACCATCGGCGGCGTGAACACCATTTCCCCGGCCTTGACGATCAGGCATTCCGGCTCGACCTCGCTACCGGTGGGGCGGTGGTAATATTCGATGGCGCCGGAAATCACGTAACAATAATGCCAGTCGGTTTTGTGATAATGGTTGGCGCGCAGCGAGCCTTTTTTTGACTCGATCATCACCGCGCTTTGCATCATCAAATCGACCAACGGCTGAATGGCGCCGCGGCTGTCGACGAACGGTTTTTCCAGGCCGACAATCGGCTCAGACGGCCAGGACGCTTTTTCTTCTTCGCTGACGGGCTTGATGGTCATAGAGGTTGTCTCCGCCTTATTGAGGGTAGACGCGCTTAATATCGAGAATGAATTTCTCGAAATCGACGGCAGGAATGATGGTGCGCTGATTCTTTTGCGCCAACACCAAAAAGATAATCAGCAACGCCGCAATCAACATCTGAAACAGGATGCTGCCGAGGACAAGGACGATTTGCGATGTCCATCCCAGCATGTGGATATCGGTGAGCAGCTTTTGCAGGATGATGACGGTAATGACGGTGACGATGGCGGCGCCAAGGCCCAAAATGCCGAGCAGTAGCCTGACGCCAACAACATCGGCGTGGACCGAAAGACCGCTGATTCCATGAATGACCAGGGACACAATGTTCATTTTGCTTGTCCCTTTGACGCGCAGACCCCGCGCCGTCGGGATGGCGCGAAAGGGTACCTTGGCGCGCATGATGCCGGCGGGATAATGGCTCCAAATTTCGGAAATGCCGGCCAGCCGCTTGACCAGGCGTCCGGGCACGGCGCTGAAGTTTCCGAATGAGATCGGCAGTCCCGTCAGCATTTTATAAAGGGACTGGTAAACGCCGTAGAAAGCTTTGAACGCGGCGCCTTCAGACCGCTCCGTCCTTTCGGCGAAGACGATTTCATTGCCGCCTTTGATCGCCTCGGCGATCAACTGGGGTACATACTTGGGCGGGTCCTCAAGGTCGGAATCCATAACCACCAGGGCGGCGCAGTCGCGGGTTGCGGCAATATGGCCGATGCCGATGGCCAGGGCGCGTTGGTTCCCCATATTGCGGGTCAGGGTCACGATTTCGACCGCTTTAATGGCCGAGAGCTTGAGGGTGGAAAAATTCAGGCTGTCGGCAAACACGGGCGAGCCATCATCGACAACGATGATGCTGGCTTTTAGCCCCGCTTCCTTGAGCACGCCATCGAGCTGGGCCAACAGGATAAAGACCGAGTCCCAGTCGTCGAATACCGGCATCAGGATAACGATATCCTTAGGTTTACTCATGCTTCCGCCGCTTCTTAGTCTCTGTCGTAGATAATGAGGCCCGCGCAAACCTCAGGCCGGGAACGGTAACGCTTTAGGTTGGAGCCGTCAAAATGCCCATTGCGTCCCTTGTCTAGGGCAAGAGTGGCAAAATAACCCTGGTCGATCAAACCACCGACGCCACCGCCCTCCATTTTGATCCCGGCGGCGCGGTCGAAGGGATAGTTCAGATGCATGACGAAAGGCTGCTTGGAGGGGGTTATCCACGGCAGCGCCAGATAGGGGTTGGCAATGAAAAATGGCTCGCGCAGGTATTTGAGGCAGGGCTTCGCCGCCACAAGCGATTCATGATAGGGCCGGACGGAAACAACGCCTTTGAATCCCAACAACACCGAGCCTGTCGCCGCAAGGTTCCCAACCCAGCCGAGGGCCAGAATTCCAGCGAAGGCGCCTGACACCATTTCCCTGCGTCCGGCCCAAACGATGATGGCAAGCGCAGCAAAGGTCAGGAAATAGGAGAAGACGAAAAAATGATTTTCCGAAGACGCCTGCAGCCCGCTGGTCGCCAGCGTTTCGATGCCGGTGACGACGCCGCCGAGGAAAGGAACGACCAGCACCGGTCGTTGCGTAAGCTTTTCCAAAACGACCCGGCGGGTGGCGGAAAAATAAAGCCCCCCGGCGGCGCCGACGGCCAGAATCGGTAGCGCCTTGACCATGAAATTGGCGATATTCCGAACCAGCAGATCAAAGGTGAAATAGAGATGCGTGCCGCCGAAATACAGCATCTTCGAATAAATGCCGCCGCCGATGGCCAGCGTGATCAACCCGGCGCTGCACATGATGACCGTCAGCAGGGCGGCGTCCCGCCATTGCCGGTGTATAAGCAGATATAGCCCGACCGTGGCTGGGATATAGATGAAGTTCTGTTTGAACCCCCAGGACAGGTAGGAGAAAACGCATACCCATAAGATCGCCTTGATCGGGGCGCTGTCGTACTGGCGGATGAATAGCCAGATGGCGGCCACGGTGAACACCATCGGCCAGATATCCGGCGTCGCCGAAATGCCGAAAAAGCCGATCAGGGGGCCGAAGAAGATGAAAACCGCGAACGCCCCGGACAGGGCTTTAAACGTCGGATCCTTGATTTCCAGGGTGTCGTTGAAGGATCGGTAGGTGATGAAGGACCCCACCGCCAGGGCGCTCAAGGTGATCAGTCGGGTGATCGTCGGCAGCCAGGGGTCGCTTAAGCCAAGGGCCTTGAGGACCAGGCCGGTAATCTCTCCGTACGCCGCATAAAAAAGCCAATTGTAAAATGTTCCGTCATAGGGAATTCGGGTCTGGTCGACATAGACGGTGCCGTCGAAAACGTACTTCCAAATGCTGTACAGGGTTTCGTATTCGGCGCCTCGGGTAAACCCCTGAAGCGGCTCATCAAAGGAAAAGGCGTAATAGCTTCGGGCCGCCATCAAAAAGACGGATGCAATCACGCTAATCACCGCCAACGGGGGAAGGAACCTATAGGGCATCAGTCAACCAAAAGCCCCGGCATCATCTGAACAGCCGCCTGATCAGGATTGTCCAAATCACGGCGATGGCATGGTAGGCCTTGATCTTTTTGCCTTCGGCGTAGGTGCGGCCATAATAATTGACCGGCACTTCGTACATGCCACCCGGCCTGTTTGCTGCCTTTCCCACGGCCCTGGACAGAATCTCGGCCTGTTGTTCCCATCCGTCCGTCATAAGATCGGCTGGATCGACCAGATCGCGCCGGTACAGCAAATAACAGGAGTAAATGTCGGTGAACGTGGTGTTGTTGAGGATGTTAAAGATAAACGTGATCAGGCGGTTGCCGAATTTGTGCCAGAAATAGGAGACCCGGGTGCATGGCGACGCGACCAGTCGGCTGCCCATGACAATGTCGGCGTCGAATTTAAGAACCGGCATCAACAACTTCGCGTACTCCGCCGGGTCGTATTCCAAATCGGCATCCTGGAACAACACGTATTCGCCGCTTGCTTCCTTAAGCCCGTCCTTGACCGCCGCCCCCTTGCCGCCGTTGTGGGCTCGTTTAATCAGCTTGGCGTAGAGATTGGCGTTCTGTTCCAGCAGCTCGACCGTGCGGTCGGTGGAACCGTCATCGACGACAATAACCTCGAGTCGGACATCATTAA
Organism: Pseudomonadota bacterium; assembly: GCA_027624235.1. Lineage (GTDB taxonomy): Bacteria > Pseudomonadota > Alphaproteobacteria > Rhodospirillales > Casp-alpha2 > Casp-alpha2. Next base: position 64,950 of record JAQBYB010000006.1, read on the forward strand.
TTTTTTGTTCGGCGACATGGCCGAGGATTTGAAGAATGGTCGCCTCTTCATTGAAGACAGGAATCAGGATCGTCAGGTTAATCATACGGAATTTTGTCACCGGAACAGGTTGTACCGAAGAATACACAGGATCACCCGAACGCCATCGCGCCAGCCGATTTTCTTGCCCTCTTCGTAGGTGCGCCCCGAATATCCGATGCCGACTTCAAAAATGCGCGGCGCCGGTTTGAGATGGCTGATCTTGGCGGTGATCTCGGGGTCGAACCCGAAGCGGGGCTCGTTCAGGGTGATTTTGTTCAGGACGTCCGCGCGGAAGACCTTATAACAGGTTTCCATGTCGGTGAGGTTGAGGTCGGTCATCATGTTCGACAACAGTGTCAGGAACCGGTTGCCGATGCTGTGCCAGAAAAATAAAACGCGGTTGCTGTCGCCGCCACGGAACCTGGACCCGTAAACGACGTCGGCCTTGCCGTCTAGGATCGGCTTTAACAGTTTTGCGTATTCCGCTGGGTCGTATTCCAGATCGGCGTCCTGGACGATGACGATATCCCCGGTTGCGGCCTCAAACCCGGTGCGCATGGCCGCGCCCTTACCCTGGTTGATATTGTGCTTGAGCACGACGATATTGTCATGGGCGTCGGCAAGCGCCTCAGCCTTGTCGAGGGATGCGTCCTGGGATTTGTCATCGACAATGACGATTTCCAGGTCCAACCCGCCCCGCTCGGCAGCCATGACCTGATCGACCAGGGCGCCAATGGTGGCCTCTTCATTAAAAAGAGGGATCACAACGGACAGAGTCTTGAAAGACATTCGATTTCTTTCGTTCTTCAAGCGGCGGACGCCGCCATTCCTAAAGGGTTTCGCCGTTCAGGGCAATCGGTAGGCTGTTACTTGAAGCAGCCCTCGTCTTCGAGCTTCAACACATCAAGGGTGATTGGGTTGGAGAGAAGACCGGGAAGGGAGCGCGATTGAAGTTTTTGTCCCTGAAAACGCTTAAGCGGCGTCAGGCAGCCGGCCTGATGCAAACTATTCATCGGCTGCGGATAGGCCCCTGTCTCTGCATTCTCGTCATGGGTCAGGAGGAGATGGGTGATTCCGATGCTCCTGATCTGCCGGTAAAATTTTTGGGCATTGGTCTTATTGGGGTTCATTTCCACCGCGGCTTGTAAAAAAGATGTTCCGAAGAAATTCGGAACAGACAGATAATACCGTAGTTGTCGCTGCGTGATGAGCACCAGGTCGGTCTTTGCCAAATTGGCATTGATCCACGGCACCGCAATATAGCCATTGATGTTGCGCGTCAGAAAGGTTTGGCGATTCTTGTCAACGGCTAGGAATTTAAAATAGTTGAGACTGAACAGCCCGAGCCCTGCGGTTTGGATTAACAGCGTCACCATCACCGCCGCCACCAAGGGGCCCCGCAGGGTGGCATTCGCGGTTGCCCGTTCGGCCGCCACCATCACGCAGATCAGGAATAGCGGAAGGATTGGAACCAGATGACGGAGTCTTTGCGAGCCACCGCCAAAGAACCAAGCGACATAAAAAAGAAGCGCCAGCGACGCAAAGACTAAAAGCGGGCTCTGGCGAATGCGGTCGCGGCAGCGCCAGGCCCCCAGGGCGGCAAAGGGCAGGACCAGAAGGCCGTATGGGCCGAGCCCGACGCGCCCGGCATCCGGCAGACCGGTAAAATCAAGCGTTGCCCTGAAGGGGAAAAGAAAAAGCAATGGGAGCGTCTTGGGTAGAGGGTTTTCGCCGCTGAAGTAATTTTGCTTAAAAATCAGGTCATGGGCCTTTGTCCACATCACCAGATCGTCCCGGCCCAACCATTGAAATAACATCGGGAAAACCGGATCACCGGTATGGATGGCGTTCCACACATACCACTGAAACCCGGCGGCAAGAACGGCGAGGCCGAACACGGCGCCATGCCTGAACCAGCGCCGCTGGAAAATAAGAACCAATCCCGAAACGGCGGCAAATAATAGCCCGGTGTATTTGGCGGCGACAAAAAACCCAGCGCCAAAGCCCGCCAACACCGCGTAATTGACCCGGCCTGTTTCAATGGCGCGGACGGTTGCCCAGGCGGTGACCATGACGAAAAGCGCTATTCTGGGTTCCACGTGGCCGCTGCCGCCACTGTAAATGATTGCCGGCGTCGTCAGATAAACCAAGGCCGTGGCCAATGACCAGTTGATTCCAATGTGTCGCCGGGACAGCACGAATAATAAGGCCGCCGCGGCCCAACCGCTGATCATCGTCCAAAGCGTCGCCGCTAAATCTCCGCCGAGCGCCATTACCGGGACATACGTCATTTGCACCCCGAAAGGAACGGCGCCGTTCAGAGCCTGAAAGATGAAGTCAATGCGTCCGGCGGCAATAAATTGTTGCGGCACGGCAAAATGATAGGCCAGGGTATCGGCATCCGTCGGTGGCGCGATTCCCTCCAACAGGCCGAAAAGTCCAACAACGCCGAGAAGCGCCAGCAAAATCCATCCGGCAACAGTGAGACGGGGAATCTCGAAAAATGTTACGGGCCGCCTCAGGAAAAAGACCCCCATTGCGCCGACAACCAACAATGTCACCAGCGGCAGGGGCATTAGCCCCCCTGAAATCCCCAGTGGGAAAACAAGCCAGCCAAGGACACCGAAGCCGACGGCAAAGGCGATCGCCCAGTGTTCGGCGCCGGTGATGTCGGCATCGATTTTCAACAACCGTAACAATGAAGCTCCCAGCCCCAGGCAGCAGGCCGTTTGCAACGCGACCACGCCGACCGCGATCACGATAGCCCCAACAAGCTAAGAATGGGATCGACGAACACCTTGAATTGCATCAGGTAGGCAGTCGCGGCGGCGCCGACCCAAAGCCAGAATACCCCGCCGAGGGCCGTCTCTTTGTTCTTGGAGGATTGATTTTGCGGCATCGGTGCGTTGGCCGTCGTTGTTTATACGATGAAATGTTCGGGAAGCCGAAGCAGCCACTGAAAAATTGGAAGAAATGTTTCGATAAAGACCCGCAAGGCACCGTCATTGACGACAAGAAGGGCATTGATGCCCCAGCCCAAAACCAGCACCACCAGACAAAAGGCGATGATTGCAAGCGGCCATATTTTGGCCTCTTGGGAAGTGGCGGCGGCTTCGGTATTTTGATTTGTCATTTGCATATATCCAGAAGGAGCGTTTACGGATTACGTTACCGCCAAGCGTAAGGTGGCTTGTAGCGAATCACGACTTCCTTCGATCCGGGCGGAATGAAAAGCCCCCAAAACGCATGATAGGCAGGAAAAATACGAGCATTCTTGCCGTCGATTTCGGCTGTCCAGAACGGTGAATAGGTATTCATAACAGCCAGAACGGTTGGCCGATCAGAATTTAGGGCAAGGCGGATCTTGTCACTAGTGTATTCGGTGAGGCGGATTTTAAGGTCGCCAAGGGGACCGGATTTTGTCAGTGCGTCGGGCACGGCATTATTTTCAATGAACAAGGTAGTGCGCAGGGTGTCGGTGGGCGATGTGGCAATCGCGTCCAGAAGTTTATCTTTATCGCCAAAAGCCAGAACCCGGGTCGGTGAAAAGAATCGGGGCAGGACCCGGGTGTTGCGATAAACGTAAAGGTCCTCCATCCCGCGAAAGTTTGCCTTGACGTTTTCGCGTGTTTTGTCGGCATGGCTCAGGGCCGACCACGGTTTTGGCCGGCTTCTGATTTCTTTCAGCCCCGGCGCGATCAGGCGGTCCCGAGAAACGATGTAGGCGACATTGGCCAGGGACATCATGTTTAGACGATATAGGGCATCCAGCTGGACCTCGGGTTTGTAATCGGCGGGATACAGCATGAGACGAGCGCCGCGAAACATCATGTCGCCGGGAATTTTCTCATGTTTTTGCCGGATTTGGGGACCGATCCAAACATCATCAAAGATGCCCTTCGCCCACGGTTCGACCAGTTTGGCGAAATATTCATAATATTGCCGGTAATAAAACGGCGGATCACCTCCCAGCGTTTCAAGGCCGTAACCGCTGAGCACGGCGGATGCGATTTGGTATCCCTCGACCCGTTCCGGAAAAGGCTGGGCACGAATCTTCGCCGAAAGATCCTTAAGGACCGGACTCTCGAAGTGCCGGGCGAACGTCCCCCGCGTCACCCAGTTGAGCCCGTTAGCATACTTTTGCTTTAATGAGGGGTAAATGACGGCGGCGGCAAGGATGGTGATGGCAATGGTTGGCGCTGTTCTGGTCGGGGAGTTTTTTGCCCAGGACCACAGCGCATGCACGCCGATGGCGCCCCCTAAACCCAGCGCCAGATTTCCCAAGGCGCCGAAATACTGAACCGTAAACCCTGATAGAAATGGCACGATATCGACAATGACTTGTTGAAACCAAATTGAGGCCAACGCGAATAAGCCGCCGCACAGAAGAATCAGTACGAAGATAGCGGCCAAGCGCTTGCGCAAACCGGCATGAAACACCAACGCCCCGATCATTAACACCGTCGCCGCCATTTTTGCGGTCCCGTCGAACAAGAACCCGAATGCGATGAATTGCTTGAAGGCCTCTCCGGCGTCCGCGACGGTTCGTGTGTATTGAAAATGGGACAGTGGCGCCAGAGTTGTCAGGGCCTGAAATTCCTGTAGCCGGAGCAGCGGCACCGTGATGCAAACCGGAATGATGATCACCCAATCCCGGAATCGCGTTCTCGGGTCGACGAAGATGAACCAGACGAAAACGAAAATGCTGGCATAGGGAATAAGCTGAGTAAAATAGGTCGTCCACGACATCAACAGAATGGCAAGGATCAGGCCTAACCATCGTCCCGCTCGACCGGGGTTTTCGAGGACGAACCCCACCGCAAGGATAAGCATCGGCAGCAGGCCGGTTGCCGTCACCATCAACTGTGGCGGGATCAACACGGAATAAAATATGGCCGCGAATACGCCTGCCGCCCGCGACAGCCTAAGCGTCCGCCGGGCGAGGACGTAGGTGGCGAGGACGGCGGCGACGTAGTTGGCGGTAACGATAAATCCGTGCGCCAACCACCCCGGCAGGATGCCGAACAGGAACCGGACAATCGGGACCTCGTAGACCAGCCCCATATAGTCGATACCGGCGGCGGTGAAACGGTCCCACAAAGGATTGTCCAGGCCCGCGAATTCCCGCGACAGAAGCGGCGGCAGGAAGGATTCGACGTTGTCAGCGAAATAGATGACCGACGCGCTGCCGATACCGATGTATTCAAACGTTAACCAGACCAACCAAACCAGAAGCACCCAGTGCTCGACCGGCTGCCTGGAAAGGCGCGCGTTAATCTCAGCTATGGCCATCAGAAGGATTTGGATTTAGGCCGCATCGCTTTTTCGAGCAATCTGGTAGGTGGCAGCTTTCTTGCAACCGGATAGGGCACCTTACCGGGTGGGTTGGCCCGGAAATCGTGTTGCGGCCAGCGCTCCTTGGCATAATATTGAGACATCAGCGCCGAGCGTGACGCGGGGAGCATAAAAAACTTCATGGCGTAATAAACATCCCAGAAAAATTCACGGGTGCGGAAGCCGCGGATTAGGCGGCGCCAGGCGAACGCCGGGTTGTACAGAATCGCCTTCTTATAGGCGATGTCCATGTACTTGCGGATGGTGTCGTAGGTCAGGTGCTTGTGGGCGAACAATTCTTCGTCGGTGTAAAAGAAATAACTGTCCCAGTTGTAGGTTTTGACCAGATCCTGTTCGACATAGGTCTCGAACATCTCGGTGCCCGGAAAGGCGATGGTGACGCCGAACTTCATCATGTCCAGCGGCAGCTTGCTGGCGTAGTCGATGGTTTCCATCATGGTTGCTTCGGTGTCATGGGAAATCCCCAACAGCATCGCGCCGGAGGTATCCAGGCCGGCTTTGCGGGCAGTCTGGACGGCGATTTGCCCCTGCTTCACCGAAGCCCGGCCGCCCTTGCCGAATTTCTTCAAAATTTCGTCGCTGCCGGTCTCGAACCCGAAATTGACCCGGTAACACTTGGCCCGCTTCATGGTCTTGAACATTTCGGCATCGGCGCTCTCGACGCGGATACCGTTATGGCATGTCCATTCCAGCCCGGTATCGGCCTTAATGATCTCCTCGCTGACGGCGGTTGCCCATTTCTGGTCGGAGGTGAAAATATCATCGGCCAGGGTGAATTCTCGAAAGCCCAATCGCTGGATGTACTTAACCTCTTCGGCACAGCGTTCCGGAGATTTTTTGCGGTAGCCCAGCCCCATGGTCATTTTGGACGCGCAGAAATCGCACTTGAAGACGCAGCCCCGCGAAAATTCCAAAATGGTGACCGGCGGGCTGCGGAACAGGATGCGGGAAACCCGGTTGTAGTCCGCTGGGTTATATAAATCCCAAGCTGGCATCGGCAGGTCATCCAGGTTGTTGACCAGTTTTTGCGGGCCGGTGGATATTATGTCGTCGCCGGAGCGGTAATAGATGCCTTTGACCAGGGCCGGGTCGCCGCCGTCGCAATATTCCGCAAATGAATAATCGGCCTCGCCGACGAACACCGCATCGAGCAGGGATTCGCGGATGCTCTCGCTCGGCAGCGCCGAAACATGGGGGCCGCCGCCGACGATGGCGATGTCTTTTGATATATCCTTGATCAGAACACTGAGATCGCGAAGCTGATTCATCAGCGGCGTCGTCGCGGTGATGCCGACGACATCGGGTTTGAAGGCCTTGATCTTGTCGCGAACCATCTCAAAATCATAAGGCCGCCACGACATGTCGAGCACATCCACCGTGTGGCCGCGCTGAATGGCGGTCGCCGCGATGGTGGCCAGGCCCAACGTCGGGTGGATGGGGTTGATGATGCCGACCTTGGTGCCGCCGTAGGACGGCTCATAGGACGGGTTAATGAGAAGAACTTTTGTCATGGATACTTTACTTGTGTGAACAGCGCCGATTAATCAAGCGATTTGAGGCTTTTGTTGTCAATAAACCGTCCGCGCCGAGGGGCGCTCGGGAAAATCCAGAATAGAGTCATCGCCAACAGGGAAAACGGAAA
>JAQBYB010000060.1 GCA_027624235.1 Pseudomonadota bacterium
TTATGGTCAGTTCAGGACACCTTAATTTTTGTAAAATTTCGGACTTCCCATCCCTATCCAAAGGTCCGCCTTTGGCTAAAAACCGAAGTTCCAGCCACCGCCTGATTATGGCAGCTTTTCTACGCTAAGCGGAAGTCGAATGTCCGTTTTTTAGGGGCGGCAATTCCACATGAAACGTCGAAGAGCCAGGATTACTCTCATCACTGTTTTATTCCTTGGGCGGGGCGTTCTAAACCGGCCGTTGACTGATAAAATAAAAAACGGCAATCAGCCCGATTGCGGCGGCAATGAGGGCGACGAAAAAACGGTACGTAAGTTCTTTCACGGCGTTTTCATGCCCGGAGGCATCAAGCCCGACGGTAGCATGGCATAGTCAAAGGAAACGATGAAAAAGTTGGGACCGCTCACCGGCTATTCAGCGGGTATTTCGGTCAGGTAACAGCCCAAATCGGCCAATAATGGCCGCGCTGTCTGGGCAGAGAGACGACCGCCCCCAACCGGAGTTGGAGGCGGCGCCTTCAGTCTTTATTCGACGACGGACAGGTTCTCGGCGGAAGATTTGCCGTTCTGACCGGGCTGAAGTTCATATTTGACCTTCTGCCCTTCGTTGAGGGTGCTCAGTCCGGCGCGCTCGACGGCAGAAATGTGAACGAATGCGTCGTTGGAGCCGTCTTCCGGCTCGATGAATCCGAAACCCTTAGCAGGGTTGAACCATTTAACAGTACCAGTAGTCATAGTAATTTCCTCTAACAGTAGTCTTGATATTCCGCACCTCACACCATGTGCGGCACGTTTGGATAACGCTTACATTGTCAGGGGATAACTAAGCTAATCGGTGTACTGGTTATTTAGGTAACACAAAACTAATGCAACACGTATGGGGGATATGTAGTGGATATTGCTAAGAAGTCAATTGTTTGCTTGCGCAGACCGGGACGCGGGACGCCCCCGACAGGGGGGGGGACATTCCACACCAGCGTCTTAACCGATCACCCGTCGATGCTAAAAGCAGGACGGAAACCCTTAGCCACACTCACAAATCCGAATGGCCGTCGTCAGGGGGAGGGGTATCGTCACCGCCCAGCGCAAGGTCGGGGTCATTGCCCTTTCTTAGATCGGTCTTTTCTTTTTTGGCCGCTTGCCGCGCCGCCTTCTTGGCGGCTTTAGCTCTATCTCGTTCCATGCGCTCGAAATTATAGTTGGGTTTGCGGGCCATATATATCCTTTCCTTAGTCTAAGACGACCAGATTTTCCGCTGAGGATTTTCCGTTTTGACCGGGCACGAGCTCGAATTGAACCTTTTGCCCTTCGTTGAGAGTTGTCAGTCCCGCCCGTTCGACGGCTGAAATGTGGACGAAGGCGTCCTTGGAGCCGTCACCCGGCTCAATGAATCCATATCCCTTTGTCGGATTGAACCATTTTACAGTTCCGGTAGTCATAACACATCTAGTCCTTTCTTAAGCATCGAGTTGTCAAATGGTTGCACTATTTCTCGCGGGAACTCGTCGAAGACCAAAACATCTTAGCGGGCACGCCAAGCCAATGTGTAACCGATGCCCATAATTTGCTAAGTTAGGGCGCTAAGTGCAAGAAAAATCGGCACTGAGCGTGGTCGGCAAAAGAAGCGTCGCGCAACGTGGCATCAAAGATGAAACGGCAGTTCCGGTTGGGAAATGATCGCGCGTTCCGGCGGAAAGCGGAGTGTCACCGTGGTGCCGACATCGAGTGCGCTTTCAAGAATCATTTCACCGCCGTGCAGTTCGGTCAGGGATTTGGATAGGGCCAGCCCTAATCCGGTCCCCTTGACCGGGCGTTGCATATGACTTTCGACCTGTTCGAACGGAAGCAGGATACGGCTGATATCTTCCTGCTTGATGCCGATGCCGTTGTCGGCGACCGCAATCCTGAGACCACCGCCGCTATCGATGCCGGCTTCTAGCGTAATGTTCCCGCCGCTCGGGGTGAACTTGATGGCGTTGGACAGCAAATTGAGAAATATCTGTTTGAGTCGCAAAACGTCACCGCGAAATACCGGCAAGTCGCCGGGCATGGACAGTTGCAAATTGATGCCGACCTTTTCCGCCTCGACCTTCATCATGGCCGCGCACTCTCTCATGGTGTGGGCCAGGTCGATATCGGTTTCGTTGATTTTCATGGCGCCGGCCTCGACCTTGGAAACGTCGAGAACCTCATTGATCAGGCTTAAGAGATGGCTGCCGGAGCCGTGAATATCCTTGGCGTATTCCAGGTATTTGGCATTGCCCATTTTGCCGAAGACCTGATGGGTCATGGATTCGGAAAAACCGATGATCGAATTCAGGGGGGTTCGCAATTCATGGCTCATGTGGGCCAGAAACTCGCCCTTGGTTTGGTTGGCACGTTCGGCGTCGTCCAAGGCGCGTTGCAGTTTGGTCTCGGCCTTCAAGCGATCGCCGACCTCGCGGTGGAGGCCCGTGTATTGGCGCTTGATGATGCGATCGGCGCGCCGAACGAAAATGAACAGCACGCCGTAGAGAATCCCGAACGTCCACACCAGGCCGATGGACAGCCAGGTCACGTCGGTGGTGACGTCCCGGACCCTGGCGGTGACGTCGGAATACAACTCGATAATGCCTTCGACCCCACCGCTTTGCACCTGGATCGGCATATAAGAGGCAACGATATGACGATCCCGGATGAGGCCGTTGATCCCTTTAAATTCCGGGCGAAACTCCAACGTGCTGGAGGGTTTGCCACGTTGCGCCAAAAGGATGAGGGAGGAATTGTGGTCTTTTATTCCGATTTGCGAGAAATCAGACGAATAAACGGTGAGCCCGTCGAGGCGGTAAATCTTGATCTTGACCACATCCAGCCCCGCCACCAGGGATTTCGCGACACCATGAATTTCGGCGGTTTCCGACCGCGCGCGCAAGGCGTCTTCGCCATCGGCGGCGGGTTCCGTTACGTAACTGGCGAAACGGGGCCAGATGCTGTTGGCGAAGGCTCTGGACATGGCGACGTTTTCCGCTTCCACGGTCGCGACCATGCGGTTAAGGGAGCTTTGCCGGTAGACCGAGATCAATACCAGCGCCACTCCCAGCAGCGCCAAACCACTGGTGATTGAAAAGTATCGTAAAAGCCGAAACAACCAGGAAGCCTCCGTTTCGAGAATCAGAATCAGTCCATGCAATCCATTCTGCCAAATTCTCGGAGGTGACGATGTGACGGCGATCACGAGGGCAAGGGAATGGTGTCTGGCAGGGAATTTCTACCGCTTGCGGTGCTCGTCCAGGAACGTCGCCGCCGCCCGGATCGCGTCCGGTCGCGGCATGCCGACGGTGATGCGGGGATCGTACAGCATTTTGATCAGCCAGCGGTCATGGGCCGTTAACTCGAAGTATTGGCTCGAGTCATTGAAGATGGAGGGCTTAACGGCGTTTGAATCGTTGGGCAAGCCCAGAACCTGGGTCATTTCCTCGACCACGCAAGCGCGCATGTACTCTTGCGAGTGGTGGGACGGAAACACCGCGATCGCCCAGCGGATTTCGTTTATCTTGGTTCCGAATTTGGCGAAACAGGTGGACACCTCGATCATCTTTTTCACCTTCGCCTCATCATTGTCGAAATACCGCGCCAGGCGTTTGGGGATTTTGTCCACCGGCAGGTAATACAGGATCAGGTTGATTTTTTTGCGGTCGAAGTCCGGGGCCAGCCGGCCTTCCTTTTGCATGGCCGGTGAATAATAAAGCCGGATGGAATGGCCGGTGAGCTTCCTTAAATCCCGGATGTGTTGGAGAACGAAGGTTTCAAAATATTTGGGGTACCTGCCCTCGATGCCGACGCGGATGGGTTGACGCCACTTTCTGACGTTATCGTAGCGCCGCCCGGTGTACTCGTTGCCGAAGGCGATGGTGTCGAAGTTGCGGACGATGTCCTGGTTGGTGACCGTCTCTTCGCTTGGCTCGGCCCCGGCTGGCGCCACGGCCGCCACCGTCAGTAAAACCAACGCCGTTAAAATGATGACGCCCCAAGGGGGAGCCTTGTTCGTGCTGTTGTCCATAAACCCCAGTATGCCCGGTCTCGGACTTGTTCTCAACGGGATGATATGCATGATGCCATTAAATATTATATCGTCGGCCCAAATGAGTTTATTGGCAGCCGATGCTGAAAAGGAAAACCAACATGTTCATGCGTTTCGCGTCCGCCCTGGTTATCGTCGCCGTATTCGTTTTTGCCGCTCCCGTCGCCCCCGTGCTCGGCGCCGAGAATCCGGTCATCGCCACCGTCAACGGGGCGGAAATCCATTTGTCCGATGCACAGGCCGCGTATCAAAACCTGCCCCAACAATATAAGCAGGTGCCGTTCGAGGCGATCTTTCCCGGCCTTGTCGACAGCCTGGTCGATGCCCGGCTGGCGACCGCTGACGCGCGCGCCCAAAAATTGCAGGAAGACAAGGCGTTCAAGGAACAGATGGTCCGCATCGAAGGGCAGCTCCTGCAACAGATGATGCTGGCCAAGGTGATCAAGGAAGGCGTCAGCGACGCCGCCGTCAAGGCCCGCTACGACGCGGCGGCCAAGGAATTGGCCAACGAGGAACAGGTCAAGGCCAGCCATATCCTGTTGAAAACCGAAGCCGACGCCAAGGCTGTCGTTGCCGAGCTGAATAAGGGCGGGGATTTCGCCGAATTGGCGAAGAAAAAGTCGACCGGCCCGTCGGCGCCCAGTGGCGGGGATCTCGGCTTTTTCGGCAAGGGCCAGATGGTGCCGGAATTTGAAAAAGTCGCTTTCACCATGAAGAATGGTGAGTTCACCAAAACGCCGGTACAGACTCAGTTCGGCTGGCATGTGATCAGGGTCGAAGACCGCAAGAAGCAAGACGTCCCCAGTTTCGAGAAAATGGCGCCGTCGCTACGCAGCGAGTTGTCCCAGGAAGCCGGGATTGCCTATATTACCAAGCTAAGGGTCGGGGCCAAGATCGCGCGGTTCAATTCCGACGGCTCGCCCCAGAAAGATGCCGAGCCGACAGCCGGGGGCAAAGCGACGAAGTAAGCCCGGCCCTATTCAAAAGGCTCTGTTATGAGTCCGAAACCGAACAAGACCAAACGGTCGCCGCTGGCGCCGACCTCGTTTCCCGAGATGCCGGGCGTCGAAGGCGTCCTGCTCGCCGCCGCTTCGTGCGGGCTTAAGAAAAACGGCAAAAGCGACCTGATGTTCGTTGAAATGGCCAAAGACACCACGGTCGCCGGTGTTTTTACCACATCCCTGACGGCGTCGGCCCCGGTTCAATGGTCCCGCAAGGCGCTCAAGGGTGGCCAGGCCCGGGGCCTGGTCGTCAATTCCGCCGGCGCCAATGTCTTTACCGGCCCCCAGGGCATGGTGGCGGTGGAAGGCACGGTCGCGGCCGTCGCCGATCAATTATCCTGCCGCCCGTCGAAGGTCTTCGTCGCTTCCACCGGGGTCATCGGCGAGCCGTTGGCGTTTGAGAAAATCGTCGCCGCGCTGCCGGGGCTGAAAACCGATCTCGCCCCGCTGGCCTGGGAAGCGTCGGCCAGGGCGATCATGACCACCGACACTTATCCCAAGGGCGCCACCGCCAAGGCCGACATCGGCGGCATTGCCGTCACCATCAACGGCATCGCCAAGGGGTCCGGCATGATCCACCCCAACATGGCGACCATGCTGGCCTTCGTTTTTACCGACGCGACCCTGCCCGCCGCTGTGTTGCAGACGCTTCTGGTCGAGGCGGCGGAGACCTCGTTCAACGCCATCACCGTCGATTCCGATACCTCGACCAGCGACACCGTGTTGCTGTTCGCCACCGGCGCCGGCGTCCCCCACCGGTCGTTCACGGACGCCGGCGACGCCGGGCTCGATGACTTCAAGGACAAGCTTTCTCAAGTGATGACCGACCTCGCCCATCAGGTCGTCCGCGACGGCGAAGGCGCACGCAAGTTCATTACCGTTTCCGTCGGCGGCGCCGAAACCGACCATGCCGCCAAGGTCATCGCCTTTTCCATCGCCAATTCGCCGTTGGTGAAAACCGCCATCGCCGGCGAAGACGCCAATTGGGGCCGCATCGTCATGGCCGTCGGCAAGGCCGGCGAAAAAGTTGATGTCGACCATCTAGCGATTACCATCGGCGGCGTGCCGGTGGCGCAAATGGGCGGCGCCATTCCCGGTTTTGATGAAACCCCGGTCGCGGAACATATGAAGGGCCAGGACATCACCATCGCGGTTGAGGTCGGCACCGGCGGCCACGGCAAGGCCACGGTCTGGACCTGCGATCTCACTCACGGCTACATCGATATCAATGCCGACTACCGGTCCTGACCGCGGCTGCATGGGCGCCGAATTCCGGCTGCCCGGTGAACCTGTGGAAACGGTGCTGGTGGTTGCCGTCGCGCTTGTCGACGCCGACGACCGGGTGCTGATCGCCAAACGCCCCGAAGGTAAAATGATGGCGGGCCTGTGGGAATTCCCCGGTGGCAAGGTCCATCCCGGCGAGCTTCCGGAAACCGCCCTGGTGCGGGAACTGCGCGAAGAACTAGGCATCGACATCACGGAAAGTTGCCTTGCGCCGGTGACCTTCGCCTCTCACCTTTATGATGACTTTCATTTGCTGATGACGCTGTACGTGTGCCGGGTTTGGCAAGGCACGGTTACGCCGCTGGAAGGCCAGGAGCTGAAATGGGTGCGCCCGGTGCGGCTCGGCGATTACGACATGCCGCCGGCCGACGCGCCGTTGGTGGCGATGCTGCGCGATTTGTTATAGGCGAGGGACTAGACGCATGAGCGAAACACCGACCGTCACCGCCGCCATCATCGTCATCGGCAACGAAGTGCTGTCGGGCCGCACGCAGGATATTAATGTTCAATTCCTGGCGCTGGGGTTGGGCGAATTGGGCATCAGCCTGGAGGAAGTCCGCATCATTGCCGATGTCGAGGATGAGATCATTGCCGCCGTCAACCTGCTTCGCGACAAGCATGATTACGTGTTCACCACCGGCGGCATCGGCCCCACCCACGACGATATTACCACGGCGTCGGTGTCCAAGGCCTTCGGCCGCGCCATGATCCGCAACCCCGAAGCCGAAGCTATTCTTCTCGCCAATTACAAACCCAAAGACGTCACCGAGGCGCGCATGAAAATGGCCGACACCCCGGCGGGCGATGACGTCGTCCTCATTCAAAACCCGGTCTCCAAGGCGCCCGGTTACCAGATCGACAATGTGTTCGTCATGGCCGGCGTGCCGCGCATCATGCAGGCGATGTTCGACGACCTCAAAGCCCGGCTCAAGGGCGGCGCGCCGGTGTCGTCTCGTTCCATTGACGCGTTCATCCCCGAAGGCCTCGTCGCCGGACCCCTGGGCGACGTGCAAAACCAATTTCCCGATATTGAAATCGGCAGCTATCCCTTCGTGCGTAGCGGCCAGCTCGGCACCTGCCTGGTCGCCCGTTCGACCGATGAAGCGGCCCTGGGCGAAGCCGCCGCCGCCATCGCCGCCATGATCCGAAACCTCGGCGGCGAGCCCAACGATCCGACGAAACCGAAGAAATAAATTTTACCAGGAAGGAACCAACCATGATTAAACCCACCAAAGCCGTGCCGGACCTCAGCGTCGATACCGTCGGCGGCGAGGCCTGGCGGCTCGCCGATCAAAAACCGGAAAGCTTCAGCCTGATCGAATTCTATCGCGGCTATCATTGCCCGCGCTGCAGGTTGCATCTGCTCGATCTCAGCCAAAAAGTCGGCCACTTCACCAATCGCGGCTGCGGCGTTATCGCCATCAGCATGGACAGCCAGGAGCGCGCCGAAAAAGCCAAGCAGGAATGGGGCCTCGGTGCGCTCACGGTAGGCTATGGCCTGAGCGAGGATAGCGCCCGCGCGTGGGGGCTGTTCATTTCACAATCCATCAAGGAGGCGGAACCCAGCCACTTCAATGAGCCCGGCATGTTTCTGGTGCGGCCCGACGGCACGCTGTTTTCGTCAGTCCTGCACACGACGCCATTCCACCGCCACCATTTCGCCGACGTCATGGAAGCCATCGACATGATCAGGACCCACAACTATCCGGCCAGAGGGAATGTATGAGGGGGAATGTATGAGGGGGAATGGATGAGGGGGAATGGATAGCGCGAACCTTGGACTACATGAAATGCAAACCTTGGATTACATGAGAGAAAAAGAACTATGGAAAAAATTGACTTTAAAAAAAAGTTGAAGGAACTTTATCTGCCTTCTGACAAGGGTTTCGTTCTGGTGGACGTGCCTGAAATGCAATTCGTGATTATTGATGGTGAAGGAAGCCCGGAGGGCGAGGGTTTCGCATCTGCGGTATAATGGCTTTTTTCGGTGATCTATCCGATCAAGTTCATCGCCAAAAAACGCATGGGTAAAGACTTTGTGGCGCCGCCTTTGGAAGGTCTTTGGTGGGCTGACCACACATGAATTACTACACCTTATCTCCACGTATTCCCTTATCTCCTTTTTATCTTCCTTTTGTCTCTGTGAGCTCTGTGGTTTTTTTACCCGCCTATAAGGAAGAGCGGCTTAACGCTCTACAATCAGCCCCTTGAGGTCGAGGCGGTCCTGCCAGCCGGCGCGTTCCAGTTCCGGGTCGAGGTGTTCTTCCTCCGGATAGCCGATGCACAGGTAGGCGATCAGCACCCACCCATCCGGCACGTCGAGGATTTCGGTAATCGCCACAGGCTCGAGGATTGAGACCCAACCCATGCCGAGCCCATGCGCCCGCGCCGTCAGCCACAACGTATTGACCGCGCCGACGACGGAATAGCACAACATCTCCGGCATCGTCTTGCGGCCGACGCCGTGCCCGGCCTCCGTTTTCGCGTCGCAAAACACCGCCAGATGCACCGGCGCCTCATTCAGCCCCGCCAGCTTCAGGGACGCATAGCGCTTCGCCTGTTCACCGTCGTAATCGCCGAGCGCGTCGGCGTTGCAGGCCTCGAAATTTTCAATGACGGCGGCGCGGCGGCCCGGTTCCGTGACTTTGACGAACCGCCACGGCTGGCTGTTGCCGACGCTGGGGGCGCGCGCCGCCAGCCCGATCAGATCGTCGATCAGGGCGTCTTCGACCGGCTCATTGCGGAACCGCCGCACATCGCGCCGCCAATGGATCAGGTCTTCCAGACGGCCCTGAAATTCGGCGTCGAAAAGCGGCGATTGCGAAAGCGTCTTGGGTTTGGCGGCGGGCTCGGTCATCGCCGCACTGTAGCCGCCGAACCCGGCTGAGCCAAGTCGGGGCCAAGTCGGGGCCAAGTCGGGGCGAAACTCTTGCGCGGCTAGGGGGGGGAGGACAAAGATTCAGGGCACGCGGGCGTGGTGAAATTGGTAAATACAAGGGATTTAAAATCCCTCGGCCTCACGGCTTTGCCGGTTCAAGCGTGGCCGCCCGCACCAATTCCGCCCTTGGCCGCTTTCGCTTAACCCTACAGCGCGATTGAGCGGTGACGCGTTCCTTCACACCCGTACCGCCTCCAGCATTCACTGCCGAAGGCGGCTGTCACACGGGTCTCTCTCCAAACAAGGGTCGCTACGGCCTTAGCATTTTGGCCATATCGAGCTTGATCTTCGCCGACAGGTTTTCGAGGCTGTCATACAACAGCTGCAAAACATATTTGGGATTGTGGCTGTACATTCCCGGATCCTTGGCGACGAACGGGTAGTTGTAGGCCGCCCTCAGAAGCCTGGGCGTCCAGCTTTGATAGCGGTTCGGCAAGATTGCTTCGCCCTTGTTGCTCTTGGCGTTGGTGTTCTTGTCGATGGCGGCGTCGGCGTCACCGCCTACACGTGATGTTCCCGCGCTCCCGGAGCCAGATGGACCGCCCAGAAGGCTTGCGCGCCGATGGCCCCGAAGGGCAGCAGGAGCCAGGTCTGCCCGAAGATCGCCAGCCCCATCACGATGAAACAGAAGTCGGCGCGCGACAGTTCGCGGAAGGCGAACATGATCCACTGGCGCCAGGTTTCGGGTTGCTTCGCCCCCGTCGCGCCGGATGCTTCGTCACCAGCCGCCGCTTTGCTTCGCTCGGCGGCTTCCCGTTCCTCGGCGATGGTGCCGATGACGTAGTTGATGGTGCTTCCGGCCGCCGCGATTCCGCCCAGCCACAGCCACACCTGTTGTCCACTGGTCTGGGTCACGCCCCAGCCGAGGGCGGCGAAGAAGGCGGTATGCACCACCCAGTCGACGAAGTTGTCGAAGCGGCGCCCGAACTCCGAGCTTTGTCCCTTGAGGCGGGCAATCTCGCCGTCGCAGTTGTCGAGGACATAGCAGGCGACGAGCAGCACTCCGCCAAGGACATCCATCCCGTGGCTGCCCAGCCCTACGCTCCACGCAGCGCCCAGACCCAGAAGCATGGAGATAAAGGTCACATGGTTGGCGCTCAGCGGGGAGCGGTATAACAACGGAGTCAGCCGCGCGGAAATGTGACGGACAAGCGGAAAGACGTTGGGGGACGGCGGTTGGTCGGTCGGGGTGTCTTGCATGGCTGCGGGACCGGGTCCGTGGATGGGGAAACGCGGCGCAGCGTACACCAGTCCGCCCCCGTGGTCCATGGCGACGCGGGCCTGCGCGCCGGCCTCGAAACATGCCCTTTCAATCCCGGCAACATGCCCTTTCAATCCCGGCAAAGGGGGTGTTATTATCCGCCGCGTCTGCCGCCGGAGGTTTTCCGGAGTAAGCCTTGCGCCATTTTACCAGTCAGGTCCGCCGCCAGATCAACCTGTCGCTGCCTGCGGAGAGAGCAAATGTGATGCTGACGGAAGTAATGTATTTTCTCTGCCTGCTCGCACTGGCCACCAACGTCGCATCCGCCGCCTACGTGTTGATCGCCATTCGCCGGGTCGAGGGGTTCCGGGTGGAAAACAAACCCGAAGGCGACTTTCGCCCACCGGTGACGGTGCTCAAGCCGGTCTGCGGCCTTGAAGCCAACCTGTATGAGAACCTCAGCTCGTTCTGCCAGCAGGAGTACCCCGAATACCAGGTCATCTTCGGCGTTCGGGACGCGACCGACCCGGCGATCCCGGTGATCCAGCGCATCCTCGACGAGAATCCCGAACGCGACATGACGCTGATCATCGACGATACCGTGATTGGCCCCAACTTTAAGGTCAGCAACCTCGACAACATGGACCGCACGGTCAAGCACCCGTACCTGGCCATCGCCGACAGCGACATGCGGGTCGACGACCAGTATATCGCCAGCGTCATCGCGCCCTTCGCCGATCCCAAAGTCGGCGTCGTCACCTGTCTTTACAAGGCCTCGGCTGCCGAGGGGCTGGTGTCGATTCTCGGCAGCATGTTCATCAACGGTTGGTTCCTGCCCTCTGTCCTGGTCAGCGCGGGAATGCGAGAGGTCCGCTTTGGCCTCGGCGCGACGATCATGGTGCGCCGCGACGTGCTGGAGCAGACGGGCGGCTTCAGGAAACTGGCTCAGTTCCTGGCCGACGATCACATGCTGGGAAAACTGGCCAGCGCCCACGGGTTTAAGGTCGTCCTGTCCAGCTATGTCGTCGAGAACGTCGTCTTCGAAAAGAGCCTGAACGCGCTGCTCCGCCACGAGCTGCGCTGGGCCCGCACGGTGCGGACCGTCGAGCCGCTGGGGCACGCTTTTTCGTTCATCATGTACGGCGTTCCGCTGGCCTTCCTTGGCGCCCTGCTGATTGACCTGACCTTCGACTGGGACTGGGTCGCGGCCGCCATGGTTGTCCTGGCCATCGGCCTTCGTATCGGTTTGCAGGCGACGGTCTCGAAGAAGTTCAAACTGATGCCCAGGGACCGCTCATTCTGGCTGGTGCCCCTGCGCGACATCCTTAGTTTCCTGATCTGGGGAGCCAGTTTCCTGGGCCGCGGCATCCACTGGAAGGACTCTATCTTTACCGTCAATTCCAAGGGATTGATGACATTGGCCAAAAAAGAAGCATGAGGACACCATCCATGAAAAGAACACTGTTTCTGAATCCCCCGTCCTTCAATGGCTTTGACGGCGGCGCCGGCGCCCGCTATCAGGCGCGGCGCGAGGTGCGCTCGTTCTGGTATCCGACGTGGCTGGCGCAGCCGGCGGCCCTGGTGCCGGACAGCCGGCTGATTGACGCGCCGGCGAGCGACGTCTCGTTCGACGACGTGGTGGCGATGGCCGGCGATTTCGATCTGGCGGTGCTGCACACCAGCACGCCATCCTTCCATTCCGACGTCAAGGTTGCCGAGGCTCTGAAGGCGGCTAATCCCGGGCTGATGATCGGCTTCGTCGGCGCCCATGTCGCGATCTCGCCCGTAGACTCGGTCCTGGCCTCTGACGCCGTCGATTTTGTCGCCGGCAACGAGTTCGATTTTACCATTAAGGAGATCGCCGAGGGTCTGCCGCTGGCCGAGGTTGACGGCATCACCCACAAGATCGACGGCCAAGCCGTCACCAATCGCGCGCGGGCCATCCTCCACGATATGGACCAACTGCCCTTCGTCACCCCAGTCTACAAGCGCGACCTGAAGATCGAGGACTACTTCATCGGCTACCTCCAGCACCCGTACCTGTCGCTCTATACCGGGCGCGGTTGCAAGTCGCATTGCACCTTCTGCCTGTGGCCGCAGACCATTGGCGGTCACATCTATCGCACCCGTAGCGCCGCCAACGTGATCGAGGAGATCGCCCAGGCCAAGGAGACGTTCCCCCAGGTCAAGGAGTTCTTCTTTGATGACGACACGTTTACCGACGACCGTCCGCGCGCCGAGGAAATCGCCGGCGGCCTCGGTCGCCTTGGCGTGACCTGGTCTTGCAACGCCAAGGCCAACGTCCCCTACGAGACGCTGAAGGTTCTGCGCGACAACGGGCTGCGGCTGTTGCTCGTCGGGTACGAATCGGGCAATCAGCAGATTTTGCACAACATCAAGAAGGGCATGCGTATCGAGGTCGCCCGCAAGTTCACCGAAGACTGCCACAA
The DNA here is from genome assembly GCA_027624235.1 of Pseudomonadota bacterium. Classification (GTDB taxonomy): domain Bacteria; phylum Pseudomonadota; class Alphaproteobacteria; order Rhodospirillales; family Casp-alpha2; genus Casp-alpha2. Next base: position 12,935 of record JAQBYB010000060.1, read on the forward strand.
GCTGGGGATTACCATCCACGGCACCTTCGTCCTCGGCCTGCCCGGCGAAAGCCGTGAGACCATTGAGGAGACCATCCGCTTCGCCACCGAGATCAACCCGCACACCATCCAGGTCTCGCTCGCCGCCCCCTACCCAGGCACTTTTCTTTACAAACAGGCGGTCGAGAACGGCTGGCTGGTGCACAGCGGCGACGATATGATCCAGACCGAGGGCTTCCAGATCTCGTCCATGGCGTATCCGCACCTTTCGCAGGAGGAAATTTTCGAGGCGGTCGCCACCTTTTACAAGCGTTTCTACTTCCGGCCGCGCAAAATAGCCGACATTACCTTGGAGATGCTGAAGAGCTGGGAGATGATGAAGCGGCGCCTGCGCGAGGGCGTCGAGTTCATGCACTTCCTCAATGCCCGAGAGGTCGGCTCTTGAAGCGACTAATCGTTACAGGTGACGATTTCGGCGCGTCTCTACCCGTCAACGAAGCAATCGAACGGGCCCACCGGCAAGGCATTCTTAATACCGCGAGCCTGATGGTTGGCGCCCCGGCGGCTGCCGACGCGGTCGCGCGGGCCGGCGCCTTGCCCGGCCTTGGCGTCGGACTCCATCTGGTTCTGGTTTGCGGCCGACCGCTGTCGCCGCCTGAAGACATTCCCGATCTGATCGGTGCGGACGGCGCCTTCGCGACCAGGCTGGTGCGGGCCGGCTTTTCCTTCTTCTTCCGGCCAGCGGTGCGTCGCCAACTCGCCGCCGAGATTCGCGCGCAATTCGAGCGCTTCCACGCCACCGGACTCGACCTCGACCACGTCAACGCCCACAACCACATGCATATGCACCCGACTATCCTCGGCCTGATCCTGCGGATCGGGGCCGACTACGGCCTGCGCGCCGTGCGCATGCCGCACGAGCCGTTTCTCGCCTCGTGGCGGGCGACCGGCGAAGGGCTGGCCCGACGCTGGGCCAACGATGTCCTGCTTCGTCCCCTGATCCGCGCCCACCGCCGCCGCCTGGCGCGGGCCGGGGTCGTGTGCAACGACTACGTCTTCGGGATGAACGACAACGGTTGCATGGACCGCCGCCGCCTGCTCGCCTTCCTCGACCACCTGCCGGACGGAGTCACGGAAATCTTCTGCCACCCGGCGACCGCGCCCTGGCCGGAGATGGAGCCCGCCGCCCGCCACTACCGCGTCGCCGACGAACTCGCGGCGCTCACGGACACGGCGGTCGCCGCCGCCATCGGCCGCCTCGGCATCAGGCCCGTCGGTTTCCGGGAGATCACGCAATGAAGGACCTGCGTACCCCGCCCTACACCTCCTGGACCCACCGCCTGGCCCGGCTGTGCGTGCGGCCCCTGGTCGGCGGCCCGATTACCCCCAATCATTTGACGGCCGGTCGGCTGGTCAGCGGCGTCGCGGCCTGCGCCGCCTTTATGGCCGGCGATCCGGCCTGGAACCTGTGGGGCGGCGTCCTGTGGTTGCTGTCCTGCTTCCTCGACCGCGCCGACGGCGAACTGGCGCGGCTCGGCGGGACGTCCTCGCCGGGCGGGCATCTGTTCGACTACTACTGCGATGTCGGGGTCAACAGCCTGTTCTTCTTCGCTGTTGGAGTAGGGCTGCGCAGCGGCGCCCTCGGCGACGGGGCAATCGCACTCGGCGCCCTCGCCGGGGTTTCCGTGGGGCTGGCCTCGGTGTTCTCTGAAAAGTTGGAGGACATGACCGCGACCGGAGACAAGGCCTATGCCGGCATCCTCGGGTTCGACTTCGACGACGTGCTGTACCTGCTCGGCCCGGCGGCATGGGTTGGCCTGTTCCCCTATCTGCTGGTCGGGGCGGCGGTCTGCGCGCCGTTTTTCGCCGTGCTTACCTGGGTGCGCCTGCGCCGTCAGGCGACCGCCTGATAATCACTCGCCGGCCGGCTTGTCCGCGTCGCCATCGGCGGTGATCGGCCGACGGACCAGCAGCAAGCCGAGCAGGCCCCCCCACAGCAGCCACAGGACTTCGCGAAACCGGCGCACGACCGCCATGGCAACGCCGAGCGACGGTGAGCCGGTGATCGCCGCGCAAACGATGAGGAATGCCCCCTCCTGGGCGCCGATGCTGGCCGGGATGAAGAAGGTTCCGTGGCTTACGAGTTCGGCCGCCGCTCCGATGATCCAGGCTTCAGCCAGGGTCACCGGATGGCCGAGAAAGGCCATGGCGTAATAGACCTCGGCCGCGCCCAGCACCCAGGCGACAAAGGCGAGGGCATAGGCGCTGGCGAAACGCCCGGTATGACGGGTGTAGAAGTCAACGAGGCGTTCGTCGATGTCGTGAATGTGATGCAGTGCCGCTTCGAGCCGCCGAGCGAAACGGAACCGCGCCAGCCAAGTGCCGGCAAGCGAGGCGCCCCGCCACCGCTGCACCATAAAGAAAAGCGCGATCGACAGGGAAAAGACCGCGAGGCCGGCGGCCGCCACCAGTTTAAGCGCGCCGTCCAGAGAATCGTTCCGCCACATCAGCGCGAATCCGATGATGAGAAACAGAACCAGCGCCAAAAGAATGGTGGTCTTGGCGAGAATAATCGACGACAAACCCTCGCGGTAGCCGATGCCATAGTGCTTCTTGAGCAGCTCGGCTTTCATCGGTTCGCCGCCCATGCCGGCGGCGGGAAGCACGGTGTTGAAGACTTCGCTCACCATCCGCAGTCTCCAGGTCCGATAAGCCCAGCGCATGTTCAGGGGCACCCGCACCAGGGTCAGTTGCCACGCAACCGTATCAAGGGCGAACGCAACGAAGTGAATGGAGAGAATGACGATCAGGCCGAGCGGGCCGATCCGGGCGACCTGGGTCGCAACCTCGGCGACATCGACCTGACTGATCACGGCGACGAGCAGGGCAATTCCAACGGCCAGATAAAGATACTTGAGAATGCGCAAAAGTGCCGTTTCCTACCGTATTTTCCACTTGCCGCCGCGCATGAATTTGGCCGCCCGATCGTGGGCCATATTCATAGGCCCCGGGGCGGCGTTTCAGGTTTTTCGGCGGGCTTGGTCATGGCCCGATTTTAGCCGCCAACCTAAGGCATGGCGAGGCCCTTGCGCCGATTCCGGTGGCGGAATAGGTTCGGGGCACGCGGGCGTGGTGAAATTGGTAAACACAAGGGACTTAAAAATGAAGTCACTTTTCAAGGTTCAAAAAATATTGTGGAATATCAATGAGTTACTGACAGATTTTTGTTTTGACTTCGTATCACACCTGTATCACACTTATCACACTTTGGTCTTTGAGATCGGTGTGATATGGGAAAGCTTCTTTTGGGTGTGTTGGCCCATCCTGTTCCACTTTTGTCATAGACCTTGACCTTGTAAGTTGTTGGGGTAGTTTGGAAAGTAGTTTAATGGCCGCTTGGTGGAATTGGTAGACACAAGAGACTTGAAGACAATATTGAGTGCTCCGGTGGAAACGCTGGAAGTAGAACTGCTCAAATTCGGGGAAACCTTTCAAATGGCAATCCCGAGCCAAGCCCAGTAATGGGAAGGTGTAGAGACTAGACGGGCAGCACCTACGGCAAACGCTATGGTGAAGGTATAGTCCAGACCACAAACACTCATATGAGTGGCAGTGAAAACTGTAGTTGGTATGAAAATCTCTCGCTCATTTGAGTGTGCCGGTTCGAGTCCGGCAGCGGCCACCACCTTCCACTACTCCTAGAAAGGAGAAGTGATGACTAACAGTATAAAAGTGAATGACCATATCTTGTTGGAGAAGCGCGAGCGCAGTCCAAATTGGTATGCCGCTATCAAACATCCCGAAACTAGAAAGTGGAAGAAGCTCAGTACTGGCACTACTGACGAAACGAAAGCAAAAGAGTTTGCTATTGAGAAACACTTTGAATGGAGAATTCTCCAAAAACAGGGAATCTCAACGGTCAAAAAGGAAAGCTTTGAAGCAGTCGCACAGAAGTATCTCAAGCGCCTCAAGGGC
>JAQBYB010000061.1 GCA_027624235.1 Pseudomonadota bacterium
CAGTTGATCCGGGGTCAATACCCAGTTGCCGCTGCCCGTCGGCGTCTCGGTGCCCGCCGACAACACGGCGCCCGAAGGCACCCCGCCGATGGTGATGGAAAGCGTCTCCGAACCGTCGGTGTCGGTCAGCGCCGATGAGATATCCAGCGCAATCGCCGTGTCCTCGGCACCGGACGCCGTCCCGGTCGACTGATCACCGTCAACTGAGGCATTGAGGTCGAGGGTCGGCGCCGCGGCATCCCCATCAAGCGGGATGACCTGGGTCACCGTATTCGTGGAACCATCATTCTCGGTCGTCGTCGCGGCGACACTAAGGGTGAAATCGGCCTGAACGTCGTAAGGCACGACAATACCGAGGCTGCCTTCCGCCGCTTCTGCCGGCGTCAGGGTCCAGGTGCCGTCACCGTTGTCGGTACCGAAGGTCAGATAAGCACCCACGGGCAGCCCGCTAACGGTGATCGACAGGCTTTCGGAACCGTCGACATCGGTCAACGCGGCGTTAATGTCGAGCATGAACGTCGTCGGGTTTGTCGCCAACAGGCTACCTTCATCAATTGTGCCATCGGCGAACTGGAAGTTTTCGACATTGATGACCGTGTCGGTGCCGTCACGTCCGGCAAACATGTCGAGGACGGTAAAGCTGCCGTCGGCGTTCGCGGTAATGATGTATTGGTCACGCGAACCGGTGAACAGCACCGTGTCGGCCTGGCTATCATCTCGGTGCTCATCTTCGTTGTGAAGGTGACCGCCATCAATGAAGTCATCACCAGCACCGCCGCTGAGAATATCAGCGCCTTCGCCGCCTTCGATATAATCATTGCCTTCGCCGCCATAGACTTCGTCGGAACCTTTGCCGCCTTTCAGCGTATCGTCGCCGGTGCCGCCGAAGATATCATCGGCGCCTTCGCCGCCTTCGACATAGTCATTGCCTTCGCCGCCGACGATCACATCGGCGCCGCCGCCGCCGCGAATGTGGTCATTGCCGGCGCCGCCATCGATGAACTCTTCCCGATTGTAGCCATCGATATAATCGTCACCATCGGTGCCGATAACCTGGTGACCGCTTGAGTTATCGGGCGTCGGGTCCGCAGCCGCCGGTTCGGACGAAATACCGCCCGGAATGCCGCTGCTGACGGAAACATCCAACGTCGGCGCATCAGCGACACCAACCATGTTAATATCCAGGGTGCCGGTGGTTGATTGGGAATCACCAGCCGCCGTGGTCGAGGTTGCCGTCACCGTCAGGGCAAAATCCTCGTTGGAATCATCCGGCGGGGTCAACGACAAGCCGTTAAGGAGCTCCGACGCCGTGGTAATGGTCCCGTCGGCGTTAACGATATTCGTGATCGTCCAGATATAGGTGCCGGGATTGTTCGGATCCTCGACAGAAGTACCCGCCGATAAAGTTGCGCCAGCGGGCACACCGCTGATGGTGACGGAAAGCGTTTCAGTCGGGTCCGTCAGTTCGGCGGAGATATCCAGCAGGAACGTCGTGTCCTCGTCGCCGGTGGTAACGCCGGTGAGTTGATCGCCGGCCTGGGTCAGATCGAGATCGAGTCGAGGCGCATCGGGAATGTTGTCTTCACCGATATTGACGGCGATGGTTCCAGACACGCTGGTGGTGTTACCGCCGTCAATTTCGGTGGTGGTCGCGGTCACCGCGAGAGAGAAATCAGCGGAGAATCCGGTCACCGAGTTCACCGTCATGCCGGTCAACTGATCGGGCTGCACGTTATCCAGCGTAAAGACGCCGTTAACAGCCGTCAGTTCCGTACCGTCGGCCAGAACCAGGACAGCATCGGCCGGAAGGTTGGTGCCTTCAATGGAGATGCTGAGGGTTTCGGAGCCGTCCGTATCGGTGAGACTGGCGTTGATGTCGAGTGGGACGGAGGTCGCCCCGGCAGCGGCGGAAGGACCACCGTCGGCATTGGCATCGAGATTAAGGCTCGCCGCGTCGGCGATCCCTTTAACGTCAATGTCGACAAATCCGAGACCGGACTGATTGCCGTTTACGTCGATTTCGCTAATCGTCAACGAAAAGTCCACGTCCGAGTTCGGCGCCGGCTTAACGGTCAGCCCCGTCACCTGGTCCGGGCTCAGAGTCCAGCTACCATCAGCATTGCGGGCCACTTCGGTGGTGCCGTCGGCAAGGTACAAAACGGCGCCATCCGGCGCGCCTTCGATGGTGATGGAGGCAGCCTCGGTGAGATCCCCCAAAGCGCCGACAACATCGACGGAAACGGCGGTGTCTTCGTTAACCGTTGTATCAAGAACGTTGATGGTCTCGTCGCCGAACTGGATGATCTCAATACCGGTCAGGGTATCGACATCGCCTTGAATGCCATCAATAGTCGGCGCGGTGACCGTGATTTCATATTCACCGGCCGCGTTGAGTTCGCGCGCGATGGTATAGGTGCCAAATTCACCTTCGATAATGGTGGTATCTGTGCCTTCGCCGCCGATGATGATGTCGCTGCCGGCACCGCCGATCAGCAAGTTATCACCGGCATCACCGATGAGGGTATCGTCAAAGGAACTGCCGATAACGCCTTCGATATTGATCAGGGTGTCGCCTTCGGCGTCGCCCCCGGTTCCGGTTCCGGCGGCCAAATCAACCATGACGCCCTGGAGGGCGTCGGCGTAAGAGGCAATATCGAAATCGGCGCCGCCGTCCAGAACATCAGCACCTGCGCCGCCGATCAGGACGTCGTTGCCGGCGCCGCCGAGAACAACATCGTCACCGGCACGCGCATTAATGACGTCATCACCGGCGCCGCCGTCAATGGTCTGACCGGTGGTGTTGAGATCGCCGACATCCATGATGTCGTCGCCATCGGTGCCGGCCCAATCGGAATCGGCAACCGCCTGCAAGGCCTGATCAATCAGCCCGCCCGGTTCGGTCATCGACGTCAACTGATCGGCAGCGTCCTCTGCAGCAGCTTCCGCAGCCACGAGGGCGATTTTCGCTTGCTGAAGCGCCGCCGCCGCCGCATCACGGGCGCCAAACGAAGCCGGACCCACGGCGGCATCCGCCGCTTGTTGCTCTAATTTCGCGGCTGCCACGGCATCCGCCGCCGCATCCGCCGTATCCTGCGCCGCCGCCGCGATATCGATCGCCGACTGCAGCACATCACTCAAGGAATCCAAAGCCTCGGACCCGATCGCGAAGCGGCCGAGCTCCTGCATGTCCGCAGACGTAACATTCGCCTTGTCAGAAAGATTTTGCGCAAAATTAGCCAGTCCCCGGGCCGTAATGGCCAATTCACGGGCCACATCGGCCGAACCCCGGGCTTCCCCACGAGCCGCCGCTTCCGCCGACCGTTGGGCTGCATCCGCCGCCGCAAGCGACGCCGCGTCCGCTGCCTGGGCCGCTGCATCGGCTGCCGCTTTAGCCGCCGCGTCCGCTGCCGCCTTAGCCGCATTTTCCGCCGCCAACGCATCCGCTGCCGTCTTAGCAGCCGCATCCGCCGCCGCCTGCGCATCCAACGCTGCCTGTGCTTCAGCATCGGCCTCTAAATCAAGTTCCTCGGATTTCTCGACTTCACCCTCGCCTTCGCCTTGTTCATTCCCGGCGGCGGTCTCAAGGGCCGCGAGTTCCTCGGCGCTTTTCTCGCCTTGTTCCAGTTCCTTGACTTCCTCGTCAAGGGCGGCGGTTTCTTCTTGGACTTCTTGAACTTCTTCGGTTTCGCCTTTGTTGGCTTCATTGCCCTGCAGACCGAAGTCGTTCTGGTTACCATGAACCTTAGGAAGTTGCCTCAGAGCATTGCCGAAGGAACTGACCAGTTCGTTCTTGCCCATAATTCTAATTTCGGTCGGGGCCGTGTTGGCGTTGGCAACGGATGTGGACTGGTTGGCGCCGTTCATCACCTTCAAGCCGCCGCCATTGGAAATCACGACTTCACCGACGAACCCGTCGGCTTCTTCCATCAGCACCACGTTCATGCCTTTGCCTTCGCCTTCACGACCAATATCAAGGCCGACCTGGGTGCCGCGAATACCGATGGTGGCGACCGGGGTACTAAGGGTCATGGCGTCGGGGTCGGTCTTGGCGACCTGACCGGAGACGAACGTGAAGACACCCTGAATAGCGGAAAGATTGACGGACCCTTGCTGGGTCGCCGGATCGTAAACCATTTCATCAAGAACAATGCGGCCGCTTTGACCCATGGAAAACGTGGTTTCGTCAGCAAGCAGAATGCCGACGGCGCCGTCGGGGGTGGATTCGATGATGTCGCCCTGATAGACCGGGTCGCCTTCTTTCAATTCGACGCGGGTGCCGTCGGTGCGGACGGCGAAGACGGTGCCGGACATATTTTCGACGTTACCGATGGGCTCGCCGTCGGTGCCGGTAATTACGTTCGGATTCTCGGCAAGATTGCCGCCGCCCGCAGGAACGGCGCCGCCAGTGTCGGCATCAGTGCCGGCGGAAATCGTATCACCGCCACCGGAAAGCTGGGTCGCCATTTCGCCACTGATCTGGGCGCCATCGGCGGAAACCAGATCGGGCGGATTATCATGGGAGAAGAAACCTTCAACGGTCACTTGTACGCCGCCGCCGCTGGTCATAACCAGGTCGGAACCGGTGGTTTCAAAACTTGCATCGGAAAGGGAAAAGCCATCAGGCAAAGACAAAGAACCACCGTCCATAGCTTCCATATGGAAACCCGTATCGGTGACTTGACCTTCGTTGCCGACGACCGAATCAGAAAATTCAGCCATTTTTTAACCTCATTGGGTGCTTTTTTGATAGCGCACCCAGCATGAGTCGTCGTGTGTTGTTGTTTTTCTTCTTGCCCTGAATATATAGTTTTTACGTCTCGAAAGTCAAGAGGTTCCGTTAATGGGCTGAAATAGCGAAAGGAATTTGATCTCAATGATATTCCCGCGCCCCTAAAATTTAACTAAATCAAGGCAAAAAAAGCTCGCCCGGATTCAGCTTGGCCCTATATATGAGGGCAGCTTCCTTTTAAGCAACGCCGGAACATTTTTCAAAGGTCCGCTTTTTCATGCTTACCAATAACAATAAGCAGACACAGATCGACATAATCCGTGACCTTGTCGCCGCCCAAAATAAATTGGACGAGACCGGGGCAGGCATCATCGAAAAATGTGATCTACAATTACGTAAATGGCGGGCTATTCACAAATATCTCCATGACCACCCCTTCCCGACGAAAGCCCGGGTGAAGCGCAGCGAACAATGGCGCGATGCGGTCCAATACATCCGCGACATGAATGAGCTGGATGTCCTGGACTGGGTGCTATTGCAGGCGGAGGTGGCTGGGTATATCGAACGCGGCGTCCGCGAAATGAGGCCGCGCAGGAAGGGTCCTTGTCACGAATTGCTGTTAGAGTACGCCCGCGACCGAAAGCGCAAGGCGCTTGCCGTATATAAGTGGTCGATGGCCGCCGACGAAACCGATACGGCGACCATGGACACTTTAACCCCGGCAATACTTGAACGTCACTCGACAAACGGAACCGGCGGAACGGAAAATCTCTAGACAGCCCCCATGTTTTCCCGCGCCTTGGCAATGGCCTCGTGAAGGACATTTTCCTTCATGGTGATGGTCTTGTCCTGGAACATAACGCTCTTCAACCAATCGAACCCAAGCAGCAACAGCGCCTCGTCATTTTCCTTCAGGAGATCGAACGCTTCCGGGTCGATTTCATAAGTGGCCAGAAATTTGGTTTCAAACACGAATTGGCGAAACCCATCAACGTCCGTCGAAACCAGGAAGAACATTTGTTTGACCTGAGGAGTGACACCCTTGCCGTAGGGTCCGCCGATACTTGCCCAGGAGGCCATCTTCATCAGGATGTCCATCCAGCCCCTGTTGACCCTGTCGTAATCCTCGATGCCTTGCTCTTTCCGGAACTGGTCCACCGTTTGCAGGTTGTCTTCTTCGTGGCCCTTGCAGTGGCTTTCTTTAACCAGGAAGCAGAAATCCTCCTGGATGTCCGCGCCTTTCGGTTTAATGCTGGCCAGGCCTAACGGATAGTAACGGCAGGTCGCCGGACGGTCGTCGTAGACCGTGCATCCTTCATCGGTCAGAAAATGGCATGCCCCCTTGCCGTCGGCGCCGGTCATTTTCAACTTGGCAACCGGCAGATCAGCCCGCTCCCAAACCCCCGGCAGCGTATACTCGGCCAGGAATTCACGGGGACGAATGCCCTTATTGGCGCTGAGTCGGAGGATATCCTGGGGCGTCAACGTGATATCGGCCCCGTGGCAACATTTATTCCAGCACGATACGCCCCGGTGGCATGAAAAATTGAACATGTCGCCGGACTTCAAGCGCACCGGCATCACCGGATTTTCCTCGTCGCCACGAACGGCATCGAAGATTTCAACTTCGATTTGCTTGTCGATGCGTTTGAGATCTGGATTCGTCGATGGATCCTGTTCGCTCATGGGCCCTCCTCGCCGAGGCATATCATTCTTATATGTGGGAGTTTAAACCACTCCCGGCAATAGACGAAAAGGGGTGCCGATGCCGACACCCCTTCCGGTTTTATTCAGTGTTCCGGACTGTGCCCGGAAAAACTGTTAGTGACCTTGGCCTTTATAGTGCTTTTCAACAATGTCTACGTGCGGAACCTTCTTCATTGCCCACTCGCCGGTTTCCGGGTCGTGGCGTGAGTTGACGAAACATTTCCAGTTTTTATCATCAATTTTTGGGAAGTCGGTCCGATAGAAGAAGCCAGGATAGCGGGTTTCTTCGCGGAACTGGATGTGACGAAGGTGCGCTTCCGCCGCCCACATGCGGTGATAGTTTTCCCACGCCCGCATCAGTTCGTGCAGATCCTTGGCGCGCAGGTGCAGTGAATCTTCCTTCAGCATGTCGATGTGGTGAAGACCGATACCCAACATCGTCGCGTTGGTCTGATAGTAGGTCGAACAACCGGCGACATATTCGTCCATGTATTTCTGTAAACGCATCTGGAACATCTTCGGCGTGATGTAAAACGGGTTGATGTCTTCCGCCGTGGTTTTGTCCTTGTGCTCGAAATAGTTACGCACCGGACGGTAGATTTCCTCGGCAATGGCGTTGATATCACCCTTCAGGGCCGGCTTGAAACCGGCGTTGTCCTTAACAAAGCGGATCATTTCCTTGCCCGCGATACGACCTTCGGTAAAGGAACCGGACGAGAATTTATGGCCCGACGCACCAACGCCGTCACCGGCGGTGAACAGACCAGTGACAGTGGTCATGCGGTTATAGCCCCAGCTCCAATCTTCCGGCGCCCCCACGTCGGTCGGCCCGGAAACCCAGATGCCGCAGCAACCGGAGTGCGAACCCAACAAATACGGTTCGGTCGGCATCAATTCAGACTTGGTTTCCTCGGGACGGATGTTCATACCCGCCCAGTGACCGGCCTGACCAATGCACATATCCAGGAAGTCTTCCCAAGCCTCGGCTTCGAGATGCTTGATCTCGGCCGGGGTCATACTTTCAGCCAGCTTCGCCATGGCCGTCGGGGTGTCCATGAAGATCGGCCCGTTGCCATCCTTCATTTCCTTCAACATGGCATGGTTCCGCAAACAGGTCGGGATCACGGTCGCTTTGTCATACGGCGCAAAATCGGCCAGCATATGGGCGTTTTTAACCGTGTAATCCTCGCCCATGGCGTTGGTCGCCTTGGATTTGAACAACAGGAACCAGGCGCCGACCGGGCCGTAACCGTCCTTAAAGCGGGCGGGGACGAAGCGGTTTTCCATCATTGTCAGTTCGGCACCGACTTCCGCCGCCATGGCGTAGGTCGAACCGGCGTTCCACACCGGATACCAGGTACGGCCCATGCCTTCCCCCATCGACCGGGGACGGAAAATGTTGACGCAACCGCCAGCCACGTTGAGAACGGCGCTGGCCTTGAACACATAAAGCTTGTGCTCGCGGACGCTCAGGCCAACGGCGCCGGCGATCCGGTTCGGGTCATTGTCGTCGAGCAGCAGCTTAACGATGAACACGCGTTCCATGATGTTTTCGATGCCAATGGCTTTTTTCGCGGCCTCGGAAACGATCGGCTTATAGCCTTCGCCGTTAATCATGATCTGCCATTTACCGGAACGCACCGGCTTACCGCCTTCTGAAAGGGGAACGCCTTCGGTTGACTTGTCTTTCCAGATCGGCAGGCCCCATTCTTCAAAAAGGTGCACGGTGCCATCAACGTGACGACCAACGTCGTAGACCAGATCGTCGCGGGTGATGCCCATCAGGTCGGCGGACACCATGCGGCAATAATCTTCCGGGGAATTGTCCCCCAAATACGTGTTAATGGCGGACAAGCCCATGGCGACGGCACCGGAACGGTCCATCGCGGCTTTATCAACCAGGGTAATCTTTACCTCATCATCACCGGCCCATCGTCTGGCTTCGAAGGCGGCACCGCAAGCGGCCATGCCGCCACCGACAATAAGAATATCAGTTTCGATATCGATAATTTCAGGATTACCGAAAGTTCCTTCGCTCATTCAATCAACTCCCTTTTTGGCGGTCCCCCATCACCCGGACAGGTCTGCCGCCTTAAGAAAAGAAATAATTTTATCGCCCGGCTTTATAATCAGACTTTAATATTAAGAAGGTGTCGCTAACTCGAGACCGGCTTCGGTGAAAAGTCGGTTATCGGTCAAATCACCGGCTTCCGGCTTGTTGCCGTAGGGGTCGATGGACCCAACCGGCGTGGTCCGAACCGGAAACTTGAAGCGCTTGACCTCACCATCGCGGAACTTGATCGTCCACATGATGGCATTGTCGGTCCGGAGCGGAATGCAAGCGCCGCCCATGGGGACGACGTCGGCGTAGGCGCGAACTTCAATTGCCTGTTGCGGGCAAGCTTTGACGCAGCATTGGCATTCCCAACACTGTTCCGGCTCTTGGTTAAAAGCCTTCATACGGTCGGTGTCGAGTTTCATCAGATTATTGGGGCAGATGTACATGCAAGCGGTAACGTCCCCGCCCTTACAGCCATCGCATTTATCGGTGTGCACAAACGTCGGCATTAAATAACTCCCTGTATAAAAATCACCGGATGAGCATCAGCATTAGAAAACGCGACCGACGCCTGAATTATTTTCTTGTATTCGAGATGACGTGCCACCCCCAACACATTCGTATTTTGTAAAGTATGAAATCGGCCCTGTCAAATGATCAACTCCATACATTTGAAGATAATATCTCCACTTAAGCTGAGCACTGGTTTCAAGGACCGCTGCCATTGTGATTGAGCAGTCCCACCACTTCCCCCCTGCCCTTCCTTATTGCAATCTCCAACGGCGTCGCACCGTTGCCATCGCGGAGATTCGGATCGGCACCCTGGTCAACCAAAAGCGATACAATGGCGGTATTACCGCCCGCCGCCGCCCAACATAGCGCCGTATCACCGTGGTCGTCGCTGCCATTGCAATCGGCCCCCTTAGCCAAAAAAGCATGGACGATGGCAATGTGTCCTTTCTTGATGGATTCGATCAGGTCACGTTCCAGGCTGAACCGACCGGTGCCCCAACTTCCATAGGACAAGTAGACCAGTTCGCCCTTGCCTTCCAGGACTTCGACTTCCTGAACCATCGGGTGGTACACCGGGGCCAGGGTGTCGACCACATGCGCCCCGGCGCCGAATTTCAACGCCACGAACTCAGCCGCCCCACGGCTATCGTAGCCTGCGATCCCCCTGCCGTCGGGGGAACGAACATAGAAACGGCTGGGGTTTCCCATCGACAGGCTCTCGTCCGTTAGCTTTGAGTGGCGTAGTACTCCTGTAGAATCTTGACCACCTCGGGGCGGCTGAATTCGCCAGGAATGTCTTCACCCGCGGTCAGCATCTCGCGCTGTTTGGTGCCGGAAATATTGATGTGGTGTTCGGAATCATGGGGACAAGTCTTTGCCGTCGCCATGCCATCACATTTTTTACAATAAAAGGTGATGTCGATCTTCAAAGGCAGCGTTATCAGCGCCCCATCCCACAGCGTATCGAAAATATGATGGGCGTCGAAGGGGCCGTAGAAATCTCCAACCCCGGCATGGTCCCGCCCGACAATAAGGTGCGAACAGCCGAAGTTCTGGCGGATGAGGGCATGGAACAGGGCCTCTCTGGGGCCGGCATAACGCATCTCGATCGGGTATCCGGCCTGGATGACGGTTCCGGGCACGAAATAATTGTCGATCATCGCCTGGATCGCCTTGGTCCGGGTTTCAGCCGGAATGTCGCCCGCTTTCAATTTACCCAGGACCTGGTGAATAAAGACCCCGTCGGTAACTTCGATGGCGATCTTGGCTAGATATTCATGACTGCGATGCATGGGGTTACGGGTCTGAAAGGCGGCTGCCTGATGCCAGCCCTTTTCCAGAAACAATGCCCGTGATTCGACCGGGCGCAGGAAAAGATCGGGGTACTTTTCAGGATACTCACCTTCCGACAGCGCCGTCACCGGACCGCCAAGGTTGACGTCAGCCTGCTCTAAAACCTTTTGGACGCCGGGATGCGCAGCGTCGGTGGTGCCGTAAACGTTTTGGCATTCCAACTTTTTATCGATGCCGTATTTTTCATGGACCGTCATGACGCCCATGATCTCATCACTGTCAGTATCAACAAGCGCCACTTCTTCGCCTATTTCGATGCTGTCGGCCAGAGCGGGTTCAGCGGCCAAGGTCACCGGAATCGGCCAAAACAGGCCGTCGTCCAGCTTCATGGTTTCACAGCACCCGCGCCAATCCTTTTCTCCCATGAAACCCGAGAGCGGCGTATAGGCGCCCATGGCGAACATGATCACATCGGAGGTCTCGCGGCTGGTCATCGGAACCTTTTTCAAGGTCTCGGCATGCTTCAATGCATCGGCGCGTTCAAAATCGGGAAGAAGAAGCGGTTTGATTTGGCCGCCTCCGTGCGGTGGTACTAGTTCAGTCATAACGCCTCTCTAAAAATAATATTAAGTTATAAAAATTGATGACGATAACGGACAGGTGGTTCTACCAAACTGGTTGCATCCCTGGCCATCTTTAATTACAATTTTGTGAATATATTAAGATAAATCGCGGTTTTCCGGGGGGTCTCACAAAGGTTAGGGTTTTTAATGAGGCCCATATGTGTTTCTCTCGGCATCATCAGCACCATGGTTTAAAAGGTTTCTTACGCAACGGATAAGCAGGGGAAAATGTCGAACTCAGGACCTGATAGTCAGACGATCCTGGTCGTCGGCGGCGGTATTGCCGGGATCACGGCGGCCGTCGAAGTCGCCGAAACAGGATACGACGTAATTTTGCTGGAACGCGGCCCCAGCCTCGGCGGCCGGGTTGCCATGTTCAACCGATATTTTCCCAAGATGTGTCATCCGACCTGCGGGCTCGAGATCAATTTCCAGCGCATCAAAAAGAATTCCCAGATCAAGGTCATGACCATGACCTCGGTTTCGGCGGTTTCGGGCGGACCGGGGAATTTTGCTGTCACGCTTGAAACGACGCCGCGCCACGTCAACGCCAAGTGCACGGCGTGTGGCGATTGCGCCAAGGCGACGGAGATGGAAGTCCCCAATCCATTCAACTACGGCCTCAACAATACCAAGGCGGCCTACCTTCCGCACGAACACGCCTATCCCATGCGTTATGTTATCGCACCGGAAGCGGCCAGCGGTGACGAGGGCGCGAAGATCAAGGCCGCGTGCAAATATGACGCCGTTGACCTGGAGGAAACGTCGACCACATCCGAAATCAACGTCGGCGCCATCATCTGGGCGACCGGGTGGAAGCCTTATGATGCGTCCAAGCTGACGTCTTATATCTATGACCAAAGCCCGGACATCATCAACAACGTCGAGATGGAACGCCTCGCCGCCCACAATGGTCCGACCGGCGGCAAAATCCTGCGCCCGTCCAACGGCGAGCCGGCGAAAAAAGTGGCGCTGATCCAATGCGCCGGATCCCGCGACACCAACCACCTGGCCTATTGTTCCCGGATCTGCTGCCTGGGCTCCCTCAAACACGCCGCCTATCTGCGTGAGCAATACGCCGACGCCGAGGTCGATATCTATTACATCGACATCCGCGCCCACGACAAACTCGAAGCCTTCTACCAAAAGGTCAAAGACGACGACCGGGTTCACTTCGTCAAGTCCAAGCCGGGCCATATCGATATCGGCGCAGACGGGCGCCCGGTGCTGTGCGGCGAACACACCATCAGCCGTGAAATTTATGCCGAGCCGTATGATCTTGTCGTGCTCGCCACCGGCATGGAACCGTCGAGCGTCGATAACCTGCCGGCCCTGAAACTGACCACCGATGAATACGGCTTCATCGTGCCTGAAATGGGCGACGCAGACGGCATGTTCTCGGCCGGGGTCGCCGGCGGGCCGTTGGATGTCTCGATGTCGGTGCAGTCGGCAACGGCGGCGGCGTTAAAAGCAATTCAAGCGGTGCGGGGATAAGCGCGATGAATGAACAAATGGTAAGAAAACCCGGCGTATATCTGTGCAAAGGCTGCGGTATCGGTGAGGGCGTATCCGTCGACGCGTTGGAACAGTTGGCGACCGGCGATTTAAAAATCCAGACCTGCCGCCAGCATGACACGCTGTGTTCGGACGAGGGTGTCCAGGTGATTGCCAAGGACATCGCCGACGGCACCGTCAACCAGGCCATCATCGGCGCGTGTTCATCGCGCGTGATGAGCGACAGGTTTAACTTCAACGGCACCCAGGTGATCCGCGCCAACCTGCGCGAACAGGTCGTCTGGTCCCATCCGGCCGGAGACGAAGACACCCAGATGCTGGCCGCCGACCACCTCCGCATGGGCGTCGCCCAGGCGTCCAAGACCAGCGCGCCGGGAACCGCCGCCGAAGGCGATTTCAGCCGCACTATTCTGGTCGTCGGCGGCGGCACCGCGGGATTGACCGCCGCCAAGGAAGCCGCCGCGACCGGCCATGACGTGATCCTGGCTGAGCGCTCCGACAAGCTCGGCGGCTGGGCGACCAAGTTCTCAAAACGGATGCCGCACCTGCCGCCTTACCGCGACCCGCAAGACAACGACATCGACGCCCTGATCGCCGCCGTCGAGACCACCAGCGCCATCACCGTGATGACCGACACCATCGTCACCCGCACTGAAGGCAGCCCCGGCAAGTTCGCGGTGACGCTGTCCAAGGGCGGCACCGAGCAGGTCGAGATGATCGGCGCCATCGTCGTCGCCACCGGCTGGCGGCCCTATGACGCGACCAAGCTCGGCCATTTGGGCTACGGCGCATCGCCGGATGTGGTCACCGGCGTCGAGTTGGAAGCAAAACTGAAAGCCGGTCCTGTTGGTAAAAAAGCCGTCGCCTTTATTCAGTGCGCCGGTTCCCGCGACCCCGACCACCTGCCCTATTGCTCATCCGTCTGTTGCGGTGTTTCGATCAAGCAGGCGCTGCAGATCGTCGAGGCCGACCCCGACGCCATGGCCTATATTATCTTCGATGAGCTGCGCACACCGGGCACGGCGGAAGAATTCTATCGCCAGGCCCAGGAAGCCGGCGTCATCTTCATGAAGGGCAAGGTTTCCGGCGTCGATGCCAACTTGTGCGTCACCTACAACGACGAGCTGCTGGGCGATGACATTCCACTCGAAGGCCTCGACATGGTCGTGCTGGCGACCGGCATGGTGCCCAATTCCACCAACATCGAAATCGACGCCGCGCCATCCGGCGCCGATCAGTTGCTCAACGACATTAACCCGCTGTCGCCCTTCGACCGGGCCATTACCGCGTCCGTCGCCGCTGGCGACGCCGATGCCGTCGAGGTCAAGAAGGCCCCGCCCACCGGCTCCGTCGCCGCCGTCGAAGCCGTCGAAGACACCGCCATCGAAGCCCCCTTCCCCGGCGGCCCGATCCTTAATCTGCAATACCGCCAGGGACCGCATCTGCCGGTGCTGGCCGACGGCTTCGCCGACAGTCATTACATCTGCTTCCCGTATGAGACCCGGCGCACCGGCATCTACACCTGCGGCCCGGTTCGCCGTCCCATGGACATGTCGGAATCCGCCGAAGACGCCACCGGCGCCGTGCTGAAAGCGATCCAGTCGCTGAACAACGCGTCCGAGGGTCAATCGGTCCATCCCCGGGTCGGCGACTTGTCGTTCCCGAAATTCGGCCTCGATATCTGCACCAAATGCCGCCGCTGCACGGTCGAATGTCCGTTCGGCGCCATCGACGAGGACAAAAATAATTTCCCGATCCTCAACCCGTCCCGCTGCCGGCGCTGCGGCACCTGCATGGGCGCGTGTCCGGTGCGCACCATCAATTTTGATAATTACAGTGTCCAGATGGTGTCCGACATGATCGGCGCCTGCGAAATTCCGGACGAGTTTTCCGGGAAACCCCGCATCCTGGTCCTGGCCTGCGAGAACGACGCCTATCCGGCGCTCGATATGGCCGGTATCAACCGCCACGAATATTCGCCCTATATGCGGATCATCCCGGTCCGCTGCTTAGGGTCGGTGACGACGCTGTGGATTTCAACAGCGCTGGAAAAAGGCTACGACGGCGTCATGCTGATGGGCTGCAAGTCCGGCGATGATTACCAATGCCACTTCGTCAAAGGCAGCGGCATCGCCCAGGAACGCATGTCGAAGGTCGGCGAGACCCTGAAAAGCCTGATGCTGGAAGAAGAACGGGTCGTCGTCGAAGAAGTCTCGATCGCCGATTCCAAGCGCGTCGCCGAATTGCTGACCAGGTTCTCGGACAAGATCACCGAGATCGGTTTCAATCCGTTCAAGGGATTTTAGATCATGCCCGACTCATCCTCATCAGTGATGCCCCTTCCCGACAACGGCAATAAATACGACCTCAACTTCGCCCGCTGGGTTTACAAAAACGTCAACGGCGGCGACAAGCTGTCGATGTGCATGCAGTGCGGCATGTGTTCCGGCTCCTGCCCGATCGGCACCGAAATGGATCACGGCCCGCGCAAATTGTTCATGATGATCCGCGCCGGCATGAAGGACGCGGTGCTGAGCTCCAACACCATGTACAACTGCACGTCGTGTTACCGCTGTGTGGTGCGTTGCCCGCGCGGCGTCCCGGTGACCTACATCCTGCAAGACCTGGGGCGCGTCGCCGTGCAGGCCGGTTACGCGGAAGCCAAAAAAACCGACAATGCGCGTTTCGCCAAGGCCTTCAACTGGTCGACCCGGGCCTTCGGGCGCACGGATGAGCGGCTGTTCACGTTGAAGTATTACCTGTCGTTCGGCATCGTCACCGCCATCAAGAAGGCGATGGCCAACATGCCGATCGCGCTCGGCCTCCTGAAAACCAAGCGCATGCACTTCGGCGCGCCGCACAGGATCAAGGGCACCAAGGACCTCAGGGCGATCCTGGACAAGGCCCGGGCAATCGAAAAATCGAAACAGGGATTCTGAGCCATGACCAAGAAATATACCTATTATCCGGGGTGCAGCTCGCAAAGCAGCGGTTCCCATCTGGACACCAGCCTGCGCGCCATTGCGCCGAAGCTGGACGTGGAACTCGAAGACCTCAACGACTGGAACTGTTGCGGCGCGTCGGTCGCCCATGTCGAAGCCGGCGCGCTGGCGGTCAAGGCGCTGTCGGGCCGCAATCTCGCCAACGCCCGCCAGCAGGGCGAACAGGACCTGGTCACGGCGTGCGCGGCGTGTTACCTGAAAACCCATCAGGCCAACGAGAAAATCATCAACAACGAGGAAATGCGCAACGACGTCAACGAGGCGCTCGGCGCCGCCGGCCTGTCCTATGACGGCGACCTGCTGGTGCGCCACATCTGCGAGGTCTTGGTCAACGACGTCGGCGTCGACAAGATCAAGGAACAGGTGACCAACCCGCTCACCGGCCTCAAGGTCGCCGGTTACGTCGGCTGCCAGACGGTGCGGCCGTTCGCCGACACCGATCGCGGCGGCAATTACGACAGCTACGACGACCCGACATTCCTCGATAATTTCACCAAGGCGACCGGTGCCGAGGCCACCGCCTTCGACGCCAAGACGTCATGTTGCGGCGGCGCCGTGGCGCTGATAAGCCCGGAAAAGACCCTGGGCATCATCAAGCAGATCCTCGATGCCGCCTCGGAGGCGGACGCCGATGTCATCGCCACGCCGTGTCCGTTGTGCCAGCAGAACGTGGAAATGTACCAGGGCGCGGTCAACAAGAAATACGGCACCGACTACAACATCCCGGTGGTCTTCTACAGCCAGCTGATGGCCGTCGCCTTCGGCATGGACGGCAACAAAGACGCCTGCCTCGACCGCAACATGATCCGCTCCGAAAAACTCGAAAAAATGGCGAAATAGGGATTTGTTTGCAGCACGTTAGCTAACCGTTGCGAGCCTTTCGCAGCGAAAAAATTGTCAGCATTTGTAAGCATCCGTCTACATCTGTCTACATTTCACAAATTCCATACCCTTTTCAAGCCATTGCCGGCGCAAAACCGCACGCAAAACAGGCCGCACCGGCAAATTCATTGCAGGCGGGAAAGAGTACGCGGCCGGTTAGCATCGGAATAATCAGACACCCACCAGTCAATATTCACCGTGCCAAAGAGCGCGGACGAGTCTTGGAACAAACATAGAACATATGTGAGGGAAAGTCAAGGGGATTGGGGGCACCATAGCCAAACGTTTATTGTTGCTCCGAGGGGGACATAGGTACGGTAAGCTATAGACGGCTTTGGCATCTCCGGGCTAGAGCATTTCCGTAATTTTATGAATCAAATTTGGTTTTGTTGAATCCTTGTTAAGAGTTTTCGTGATTCCCTTGTCTATTGAATCGCAAGGGAGTTTTATCATGACGATTTCGCAGGATTTACGTATTCGTTTGGTTCAGAAAGTGGCCAAAGGAAT
>JAQBYB010000062.1 GCA_027624235.1 Pseudomonadota bacterium
CTTGCCGAAGCCGACATCGCCGCAGACCAGCCGGTCCATGGGCCGCTTCGACGTCAAATCCGCAAGTGTGTCGGCAATCGCCTGGGCCTGATCATCGGTCTCGGTAAAGGCGAAGCGGGCCGAAAATTCGTCGTAGACGGCTTCCTCGACGGTGATCCGGTCGGTGTCTTTCAATTCCCGGGCGGCGGCGACCTGGATCAATTCCTCGGCCATGTCGCGGATACGGTCCTTGAGCCGCGACTTACGCGCCTGCCACGCGGCGCCGCCGAGCCGGTCGAGATTTGCCGTCGCCTCTTCCGAGCCATAGCGCGAGATGACCTCGATGTTTTCGACCGGCAGGAACAGCTTATCGCCGCCGTGATAGGAAAGCCGCAGGCAGTCATGCGGCGCGCCCGCGACTTCGATGGTATGAAGCCCGTCAAAGCGGCCAATGCCGTGTTCGGTATGAACGACGATATCGCCGGGATTGAGCATCGAGGCCTCGGCGATGAAGTTTTCCGGCCGTATTTTTGGCCGCGACGGGCGGCTCATGCGCTCGCCCAGAATATCCGGCTCGGTAATGACCGCCAGACCATCCGACTCAAAACCGCGTTCCAGCCCGACGACGCAGACCGCCACCATGCCTTGCTCCAACGCCGCCGCCTCGGCCCAGGTGGCAATGGGGGTCAGCCGCTCCAGCCCGTGTTCGCCCAGCATCAGCACCAGCCGGTCCCGGGAGCCTTGGCTGAAGGCGGTCAAGACGACGCGCTTGGCGTTGTCCTGCAAGCCCCGGATATGGCTGATAAGCGCGTCGAAAACATTGGCATCGGGCCGGACCCGGACATCGGCGAAGTCGTGCCCGGCGCGCGCCCCGGCATCGATGCTGGCCCCGCCTCCGGCTTGACCGCCTTCGGGGATGGAAAACGGCGACAACTGACTGACCGGGCGGCCTGTCAGCACGCCATCCCATTCGCTTGCATCGAGGAAAAGAGAGTCCGGCGGCACCGGATGATAGACCGCGCCGACGTGACCGCCGATGTGTCCATGGCCGGAACCCGGCTTGGCATCGGCGAAGCCGCGCCGGGTGATGTAGTATTCGGCGATCAGGTCCAGACGGGCATCGCGGGCCTCTTCGGCCTGATGGTCGAGGATCACCCGGGCGTCGGGCAGATAATCCAACAGCGTTTCCAGCTTCTCATGGAACAACGGCAACCAGTGTTCCATGCCGATCTGGCGCTGGCCGGCGGAGACGGCGCCGTACAGCGGGTCATCATCACCGGCCTTGGCGAACAGAACCCTATATCCAGAACGGAACCGCGATATCGACGCCTCATCCAGCAACACTTCGCTGACCGGCCGCAGGATTGCCGTCTTCAGGGTTTCCATGGTCCGCTGGCTGGCCGGATCAAAGCCGCGCAGCCCTTCCAGGTCGTCCCCGAAAAAATCCAGCCTGAGCGGTGCGGCGGCGCCGGTCGGAAAGACATCGACGATGCCGCCGCGTTTGGCGAATTCGCCGGGCTCCATTACCGTATCGGTGCGGGCGTAGCCGTTGGTCCGCAAAAAACCGTCCAGATCATCCGGGTTGAGGGCGCGGCCGACCTCCAGGGTCATCGAGGCATCGGCAAAGCCCTGGCGCGGCGGCACCCGTTGCAACACCGCCGACACCGTGGTCAGGATCACACGACCTGCCGCCCCGGCCTTCGCTTCGGCCTTCGCTTCTTCGGCTTTCGCCCCGGCTCCCGCCTTATCAGGCGCCAGCAGACGCGCCAGGGTATCAATGCGCCGGTTGACCAGGTCCGCCCTCGGCGACACCCGGTCATAGGGCAGGCAATCCCAGGCCGGAAATTCCAGGCATTCGACATCGGGCGCGAAAAACGCCAGGGCGTCGGCGTGGCGCGCCATGCCGACGTCGTCGCGCGCGATCACCAGGACATCGGCCCCTTGCCCCGCCGAGCCGGTCATCGCCGCGATCAGCAGGGCGTCGAATCCTTCCGGTACGCCGCCGACCAGGGTTCGCCCGGCGATTCCCCCGGCGATTCCCCCGGCGATTCCCCCGGCGATTCCTGCGTCTCCGACGCCAAGGCGTTTGGCGATGTTGTTTAAGTTGTCCACGATCTTGTTAATTTCAGGCGCAATTGTTGAATTTTTTAAGCCACGCCATCAGCTCGTGGTCATGGCTCGGCGGCACCGGCTGCTTGCCGGTAATCCAGTTGTAGAGGTCGTTGTCGCCTTCTTCCAGGAGCGCTTCCAATTGCTCCAATTGGGTATCGTCGAGGGCGCCGATATGAACGGCGGTGAAGCCGCCAAGAAGGATATCGTTCTCCTTCATGCCCTGGTGCTGGCTGCGGAACAGTATTCGTTTACGGCGCGGCTCCATGATAGGGACTTTTCCAAATTGCCTCGTCATGCGTACGATATAAAGAACTCCACCCACGGATGCCACCACCATGCGCCCTGAAAGCCTGTTTCCCCTGTTTAAGCCGGTGACGTCGATCAAGGGCATCGGGCCGCGCATCGCCCCGTTGGTGGAGCGTGCCGCCGGACCGCACGTCATTGATCTGTGCTGGCACCTGCCGTCGGCGATCATCGACCGCCGTTATGCACCACTCATCGCCGCCGCCCTGCCCGGCGTCGTCGCGACGATGACGGTGACCGTCGATAAACATGCCAAACCGCCCAACAAGCGGCTTCCCTATAAGGTCTTTTGTTCCGACGACAGCGGCAAAATCGCCCTGGTGTTCTTCCATGCCCACGAAGATTACCTGCGCAAAAACCTGCCCGCGGGCGAAGTCCGCGTGGTCAGCGGCAAGGTCGAAAAATTCGGCAAGGAATTGCAGATCACCCACCCCGATCATATCGGCACGGCGGACGAAATCGCCAAGCTGCAGGCCGTCGAAGCGGTCTATCCGCTGACCACCGGGTTGACGCTGAAGGTTCTCGGCAAAGCCGTCCGCGCCAGCCTGGAGGCGCTTCCCGTGCTGCCGGAATGGATCGACCCCGCCTATTTGGCCAAACAAGGCTGGAAGCCGTGGCGCGATGCCTTGCTGGATGCCCACGGGCCGGAAGATGAAGCCGCCCTGGACCCTAAAGCCCCGGCCCGCCAGCGCCTCGCTTATGATGAGCTGTTATCCAACCAACTGGCGCTGGCCCTGGTCCGGGTCGCCATGCGCAAGGTCAAGGGCCGCGCCATCGAAGGCGACGGGAGGTTACGGGCGAGCGTGATCGGGGCGTTGCCGTTCAAGCTGACCGGCAGCCAGGAAATCGCCACCAGGGAAATCATCGAAGACATGGCCGCCCCGGTCAGGATGTTGCGCCTGCTGCAGGGCGATGTCGGCAGCGGCAAGACGGTGGTCGCCGTGCTGGCGATGCTGAACGCGGTCGAGGCCGGCGGTCAGGCGGCGATCATGGCGCCGACGGAAATCCTGGCGCGGCAGCATCTCGCCACCATTGCGCCGCTGGCCGAGGCCGCCGGGATCGAGGTGGTGCTGCTGACCGGCCGCGAGAAAGGCAAAACCCGCCAAGCCGTCCTCGATAAGCTGGAACGCGGCGACGCGGCGCTGGCCATCGGCACCCATGCCCTGTTTCAGGACGATGTCGCCTTCCAGGCGCTGTTCCTGGCGGTGATCGATGAGCAGCATCGTTTCGGCGTGCATCAGCGCCTGACCCTGGCGGCCAAGGGCCGCGCCGTCGATATCCTGGTGATGACGGCGACGCCGATCCCCAGAACCTTGATGCTCACCGCCTATGGCGACATGGATGTCTCACGGCTGCCTGATAAGCCCGCCGGGCGGCTGCCCATCGACACCCGGGTGATGCCGATCGAACGCCTCGACGAAGTCACCCAGGCGATCAAGCGCTCCCTCGACAGCGGCGCCAAAATCTATTGGGTGTGCCCGTTGGTCGAGGAATCCGAAGTTCTGGACGTTGCCGCCGCCGAGGACCGCCACGCCTATTTAAAGAGGATCTTCGGAGCCGCCGCGGGCCTGGTGCACGGGCGCATGAAGGGCAAGGATAAGGACGCCGCCATGGCGGCTTTTGCTTCCGGCCAAACCCGGATTTTGGTGGCGACGACGGTGATCGAAGTCGGCGTCGATGTCCCCGACGCCACCGTGATGGTGATCGAACATGCCGAGCGCTTCGGGCTGGCGCAGCTGCACCAATTGCGCGGGCGCATCGGTCGCGCCGAAAAACCGAGTACCTGTTTGCTGCTCTATGCGTCTCCCCTCACGTCCACGGCCAAGGCCAGGCTCAAGATCATGCGCGAAACCGACGACGGCTTCCGCATCGCCGAAGAAGACCTCAGGTTGCGCGGCGCCGGTGAATTGCTGGGCACCCGGCAAAGCGGCCTGCCGGAATTCCGCCTCGCCGATATAAGCGTTCATGGTGAATTGCTGGCTACTGCCCGCGACGACGCGGCGCTGATTATCAGCCGCGACGCGGAACTCGTTACAGAGCGCGGGCAGGCGTTAAGGACGCTGCTGTACCTGTTCGAAAGAGAGGCCGCCGTCAGGAACCTGCGGTCGGGGTGAGGGCGCTATCGTGCGTATCCGGACATGACACATCTTCCCGGCGGATTTCATTAAGGACGGCCCAGCCCGCGAGGATAACGCCGAGGCCGGCCACATAAATCCTTACCGGCTCAAAATACGTGAGAAGTAAATCGCCACCGAACACGATAAGAAGGATTTTGTTGCATACCGGGCACGCGATACCCAGAAAACCGAGAACGCCGCCCGTGCCCGCGGTCTTTCCCATACAGCCCGGTCGGCGGACAACAACAAAAACGCCGATAAGAACCGAGAGCAGAAACAAGGCGCCAATTTCAAAACCGCTGACCGGGGTCATGCGGACGAAAAGCGGGTTTTCCCACAAGGCCGAAACCGTCCCAAGAACCACGAACAACACCACCATAACCGCCACGCCTTTCAAGACGCGAAGGGGCGTTATTTGAATTTTTTGGCGTTCATCTTGCATTCGTCATTCTCAAGTTTGGTGCACAGTATCAATGGTTTCGACACGTTTTTTCTTCCAGGTTCTCAGGAAAGCTAAAAGCTGAAGCAGGGCAACCGCCGCCACGAGCCCGGCAAAGGGAAGCTGCGCCCAGTTTGGTTGCGGTGTGGGGCGGTGAAAATCCTGGAAATGAAGGTACAGGAAATAGGCCGTGTGCAGAACGGTCAACATCCATAAAACGTAGGACCCCTGTTGCAGAAACTTCCAGGCCGTGCCGCCAAGAAAACGCTGAGACCAATTGCTTGACGTCAACGTCAGGACAATACCGTAAACAAGCGCCACAATACCGATGACATTGGCCAAGGCAAATCCATGTTGAAGCATGATGTATTTACCCGTCTGCGGGTGCACTTCGTAGCCAAAGACACGCACCAGGTCCCATTCCACCCAGCCACCGAGAATAATCATCGTATGGGCAACGGAAAGAAGCACCCCATGAATTCCAAACTCGCGCCGGAATGGAATAAGGCCACGAAACCGGGGCCAAAGCCGCACCAATGGACCGATGGCCATGGAAAAAGAGATCAGAATAAGACCCGCGTCCCCTAAAGCCCGGTTCCAACGGTGCATGGGCGACCATTCAGCCCGCGATTCCAACAGAATATAAGCGCCGAAACCGGCTAAAAGAAGTGCCACCAGATGGCGGCCCTTCCATCCAAAGAACTTCCCGGCCTTGGAACCAACAGCATTCACATCGTTCATATTCGCCATCCTAATCAAGGGAAACTATTTTCCCACTGAAAACTCTGGCCCATAAGTCAGGGGATTATGACGATTGTATGGCCGCCTTTGGACGCGGGCCCCCAGCGGCATGAAGCCACCCAGGCCCTAAGAAGGCTCGGGGCGTTTCCGGAGATAGAACCCCACGATGAGGACGACGACGGCAACCGCGGTCATCTCCAAAAGAAATCCGTATTCGGTGACGATGAGTGAAAGGTTTTCCAATTTCTTAGTTCCCAGCTTGATGGTTTTGGTGCGTGTGTCGAGCCCGGTTGGCTGAGATAAAAATACAAAAGACCCGTTCCTTTCGTCCAGGCATAAAACTGTATGCACTTTTTTTTGCCCGGCCATCGCAGTAAGGGCCATCACGGTAATGAATTGAATTAAAATACTTTTTTCGCGTTATCGCGGAACCGGTGACAGGATATCGCCTACGCTAAAAGGCCGCCGCATGGGTGTCGCGAAAAATAGCTTTACTGCCAAAAAAGGGCGAATCGGGGAACTTAAGAGTCCTGTTTATCGCCGGGGCGCGAGCCCTTGGGCGCCAGCACCGGGACGCGGTCATTTTCGCGCAGGATGTCCAGTTCCTCATAGGTATGGGCGGCGGTCAGGGGGATTTTTTGCTGGTCCAGGGGCCGGTGGTCCAGCGGCGTGATGATGCCACCTGAAATCACCATCTTGATGGCCTCTTCCACCGACATCGACAATGAAATCAGATCACTCTTCGGCACGAACAACAGAAACCCGGACGTCGGATTTGGCGTCGTCGGCAGGAAGATGTTGATGCATTCCTCTTCGGTCATGTTCTGAACCTCACCCTCGGTACGCCCGGTGATAAAGGCGATGGCCCACATTCCGCGCCTCGGATATTCCACCAATACGGCTTCGCGGAAGGCCGATGATTTATCGGCAAAAACGGTTTCAAAAATCTGTTTAAACGCCGAGTAGACGTTGCGGATCACCGGCATGCGGGCCAACACCCGTTCCGACAAACGCATCCACAACCGGCCCATGAAACCGGCGGTCAGGGCGCCGATTATCATCAACGCCAAGATCAGGATCAACAAGCCCACCCCCGGCACCGCAAACGGCAGGTAGGTTTCCGGGTTGTATTTGACTGGAAGCAAGGGGGTGACCTTGCTGTCGACAAAACCAATAAACAGCCAGGCCAGATAAAGGGTGATGGAAATCGGCGCGGTGACCAGAATGCCGGCAAAGAAATAGGCCCGCATCCGTTGCCCGAAAGGAAGCACGCTCTGCTTAACCGTCTCTTCGGCGTCGACAAGGCCTTCTCGGTTTTGATTGGGCGTTTGGTTATCTGTGTTCATGGCTCAATGGAACGCTTCGCTGCATCTTATTCACCCGTTCTGCGGATATGATCAACCAGAATATTCAGCAATCCGCGGATAAACGGATCGGCCTAGTTCAATTTTTGTTCGAATATGCCTCGGGTGACAACGATAATGGTGGCCCCCTTGGAACACCGCGCCGCCGCCATTCGGGGCTTAGAATCAATCAGCGCCATTTCTCCGAACTTCCCGCCCTTACTGATGGTGCCCAGCAGCGTTTCCACACCATCGATTTCCTTGACGATTTCCTCTTCACCGGACTGGATGACATAGGCAAGATTGCCATCATCACCTTCCTTGAAAATCCAATCGCCGGGTTGGTATGTTTGCCGCTGAAGAATGGAAACTGAAGACATATCCTGATCCCCCCCAATTCCCTCGTCTTGAAAATAGTTGTGGGTCTTTTGTTGTTTAGTCTCGCGCCATATTAACTTGATTCATGTAGAAAAGCAGCCTCTAGAATTTCCCGGGTGTCAAATGACCATTCAGTCCAATAGTGTGGCGAAAAGTGTCTTTGAGCCGGTCCTGATATCGGCTTCAACCGCCATTCCTGGCAAAAGCCGGGTTTTTCCAAGCCCGTCGCCGACATGATCGCGATCAAGGGCTATTGTCCCCCGGTAATAGGTAGCACCCTGCTCGTCACTAAAGGCGGACGGAGATATTTCCAGCAAGCGACCGGTGATGCCACCATAGCGGTTAAAGCCTGATGCCTTGACCCGAACCGACACCGGTTGGCCGGCGCGGACACGATTGATTTCGGCGGAGGCGATCCGGACCTCAATGGCGGCGCCCGCGCCCAAAGGCGTGACATTAACGACCACCGCTCCCGGCGACACGTCCGCGCCCAGGGGATGTGCGTGGGAGCCACCGACCGCACCTTTCACCGGGGCGATCACCGTCAGCATCTTTAAGCGCTTTTTCAGGTCTTCCAGGGGCTTGTCCAGAGCCTCCAATTCGGTCGTCACTTTTGTGAATTCGTCGAGCGCCCTTTCCTTCAGCCGTGTGATCAACGCCGAAGTATTTATTCTGGAATCAGATAAGCTCTTGGTGGTGGATTTCCGCGCCACCGCCAAATCGGCGAGATCGCGCTGCATGCGATCAACTTTTTTCTTAGCCTCCTGAACCAGGTTCCGGGGCGTCAGTCCTTTTTTGAAAAGATCCTGGCGAAGCTTTAACTCATCTTTAAGAAGGCTGGCATCCTTGGACAGCGTCCGTTCCTGCGCAATGATATTTTGCAGCTTTTCTTCTATCGATGTGACCCGCCCACTCAGCACCCGGCGGCGTTTTTCGACCAACTGCTTGAGCCCGGCGAAAATCAGCAACTCATTTTTGGCAATGTCCTTGAACCGGGGTATGGCGAAGGAAAAATCCGGGTCGTCTCCGCCTTGGCCTAATACCTTCAACTGAGCGGCCAGCATCGCCTTTTGGGCGCGATCGGCCTCCATCTGATGGATATTATCCTTGATCGCCTTGTCATCGAAGCGGATCAAGGGCTGTCCCTTTACAACGATATCGCCGTCCTTCACCAGGATTTCCGATACGGTGCCGCCGTCCTGGTGGCGGACGGTTTCGGCTTCCCCGCCTGGGACCACCAGGCCATGGGTCTTTGACAGGTCGTCGATACTGATAAACCCGGCCCACACCATCATGAAGACAGCGCCCAGAGCAAAAGTGAACCAGGCTTTGCGGGTTAATTTCGGCCCCCCCTCCTCGTCCAGCATCATCGACTGGGCCAGAACCCTGGACTGCCGGTGGCCAAGGCGCGGTGTGGCGGCGCTCACAGAATTTTCCCCTGAGTCTTTTGCATCACAACTTTCGGGCGGCCGACGGAACGGATGGCGCCGTATTCCATCCAGATCAGCCGGTCCGCCAATTTCAGGTGAGACGGTCTGTGGGTGACGATAAATACGGTTTGTTCGCCGCGCATGTTCGAAAGCGCCTGCATCAGGGCCTTGTCGCCTTTCAAATCAAGGCCGTTTCCGGGTTCATCCAGTAACACCACCGGCGCCCGTTTCAGATAACCACGGGCCAAATTCAACCGCTGCAACAGACCCGGCGAGACCTGTCCGGAGCCACGGTCGCCCAAACGCACATCGAAGCCCGTGCGCTTCCAATCCCCGGAACCCTGCTCCATGGCGTCGATGTCATCCAGTGCGCCGGCCTGACGCGCCGCCCAGCGAAGGTCTGCGTCGGTGGCGGTAGGATGGGCCAAGCGAAGGTTCTGGGCGATGGTTCCATAGAAGAACTGCGGCGATTGCGGCACGTAGGCGACGGCCTTGCGCAATTCAGCCTGACTCATATCGCCGATGTGGCGACCATCGATCATCACGCTGCCTTGGTCGGGGCCGTACAGTCCTGCAATCAATTTAAGCATGGTCGATTTGCCGGCCCCGTTAGAGCCGAGAACTGCGACAATTCTTCCGCTACCAATGTCGAAACTGGCGTTTTCAAGGGCGGGTGGAGAATCCGGCTCGTATTGTAACGACACATTGTCGAACGTTACCCGCCCCTCGGAGCGTTGGTCCATGCGCGGAATAAAGGGGGATGCGCGGCGGGAGCCGATTTTCATCAGATCGTTGAGATGCCCGATCCCGCCTTCGACCTCGGAGAAACGCGACAGCGACCGAAACCCATCCTGTAACGGCTGTAACTCCCGCCAAGCCAACAACAGGCACGCCACCAAGGCGCCCGCCGTCATCTCGCTGGCCTGGATCCTGATGGCGCCGAAAATAACGATGGCAAACCCGGACCCAATCATCACCACATAGGAATAGGTTTCCAGCAGCGACGAAAACTGAGCCATATGAAAATTCCGCAGCGCCGACTTACCCGACAGGTCGCGGTAGCGCGCCAGCCAGGTGGCATCGGCGCCGGTGTATTTAATCGCCCGCATGCCGCCCAGGGTTTCCACCGTCAACTCTTGTTTCAACCGTTCGGCGCCGGCGGCCTGGGCTGCCAGGACGGCAATTTTGGGCATGGCGACAAGTCCAATTCCGGCTGAGACGGCCAGCATAGCTACCGGCACCAGGGCGATAACCCCGCCCAGATAGGCAATGGCGGCGACAAACAACAGGGTAAAGGGAAGCTCAAATATCACCGCGGCGGCGGAACCGGTGATGAATTCACGCACCGCCTCAAAGTCCTTGATGCGGGAAACCTGGGCGCCGATGGCGGCGCGTTCGATCAACGAGGCCGGCAGATACAGTATCTTCTTGAACACCTCGACACCGACAATATTATCCAGCCGCGCCCCCACGAACGAAAAAATACCGGTTCGCATGAACCGAAGTGCGACTTCCAATACAACCGCGATGCCGACGCCGATGGCCAGATAGGACATTGTCTTGGCCGACCCCGATGCGATCGCCAGATCAAAGACCGCCATCACGAACAGTGGCACCGCCAGGCCGGTAAGATTGAGAAGGAAGGTAACGCCGAGGGCTTGCCCGGCCAGGCCCTTGAAACGGTCGCCGACGACCCGGAACCAGTCATCCGTATCCCTTCCCGGCGCGTTCAAGCCTTTCTGGAAGGGACTGAATACATAGGCCGTTCCATTTAGATTTTCCGCCGGCATGGAGGTATAGCGCTGCTCGGCACTATCAAAGACTTCGAGGGTATGGTCTTCGCCTTTGCCGTCGGGCTCCATTGCAACCAACACCAAGGCATCACGATCCTTGGGCAAAAACAGACACGGCGTATGTTCGGGCCCGATGTCGCCCAGCCGCGCCGTCATCAAACGGCTTTCATAACCAAGCACCGCCATCACATTACGGAATGAGGTGATATCGAAATTCTCGACGAAGTGCGGCAATGCCTCAGCCACCTGATATGGCGCCCCCTGCCAACCCAGCGCCTCCAGCAGCGCCAACAATGAGGCCGACAGGTCATTGGCTTCACCGAGGCCGGCGAGCAGGCCCGATCCGTCGAAGTCTCTCGGCGCGCTTCTATTCCTGGCAAGGGCGAACGGCGTCCCCGAAAGCGCCCTCGCCGGAACCCCCGGTGTCTCGGCTCTGGAAGTTGTTTCGCTCATGTCGGCCCCAAATGGACGGACTCTGGTGGGATTGGCGGGGTCGGAATTTGCGGCGGCGACGCGGGCATCGTCGTTGCCTCATTGTCGGCGGCACCGGGGTTTTCAGACCGCATCGGATGCTCAAACAGGGCGTCGCCCCGAATTTCAATAATTCTGTCCGACAACCTGAGCATGGACGGGCGTTGAGTGACCAAAATCAGCGTCACCCTGCCCTTCAGTTTCATCAACAGATTGAGCAGCAAGGCGTCGCCGGGACCGTCAATGAAGGAATTGGCCTCGTCGAACAACAACAACCGCGGTTTATCGACCAGGGCCCGGGCAATGGCGATCCGCTGGCGGGTGCCACGCGGCAGCTTGTCATCGGCGCCGACGCCAATCGGTGTATCGTACCCCTGCCCCAAGCTATTGGCGACGTTATCCAGGCCTAAAAGAATTGCAATGCCGCGTGCATCTTCGGCGAGGTCGTCTCTGAACATAGTCAGGTTTTCCATGAACGTGCCGGCGAACATGACCGCTTCCTGCGGCAGATAGGCGATTTGATGGCGGAGAGTTACGGGGTCGCATTCGCGAAGGTCGTATCCATCGATGCGGGCGACACCGGCGGTTGGCGTCAATAACCCCATCATCAGCGATAACAGCGTCGTCTTGCCGCTGGCGCTGGGGCCGACGACACCAATGGTTTGACCGGGTTCAATATGAAGATTTATATGTTTAAAGACCGCAGGCAGGTCTTCGCCGTCCTTACCCTCGCCGTAACTAAAGCCCAATCCTTGAAAATCAAGAGAGCCTTTCAAGCCCTGTAACTGGACAAGCCCGGTGGGCTTTTCATGGGGCATTTCGAAAATTTCATGCAATCGTTGGCGCGCCAGTCTGGCATTTAGAAATTTGGTCCAGGCGGCGGCGATGGTTTGCAACGGCTGCACGGCACGTCCGGCCAGGATGATCGAGGCCAAAAGGCCGCCGGTGGTCAAGGTTCCGGCAATCACCATATTTGCCCCGAAACCGGCAACCCCGAACACGGCAAGCCCGGAAAGCAACATGCCGACGTTGATGGCTGCCCCTTCCAGGCGCGCCGCCTGATAATCCGTCTCGGCGGAGCTTTCCTGCAGACGTTCGTAGCGTCTCAACATCTGTTCTTCCATGCCAAGACCTTTGACGGTGTGAATGCCGCCCAGGGCCTCGATGATAAAACCGAAACGCCGGTCATCGGCTTGCAGCCCGGCATCCAAGACCTTGCCGAGCCGTTTCAGGGCGACGGCGGCGATGGCGAAGATACAAATCAGAATCAGCGGCACCAAGACCAGAGGCCCCGCCAAAAAAGCAATGACGCCGAGGTAGATCAATACAAACGGTAGGTCGAAGATTGCGCCTGATGCTTGGCCCGAATAATATTCCCGCAAGCTTCCCAGCCCATTTAGCCGTTCCAGGTAAGCGCCGACTCCGCGTTTGTTAAAATCGATTATGTTGGCGCTGATCAATCGTTCAAGGACGCGGCAACCGGTCAGGTGTTCGAGCCTGGCCCCCATCCAACCGCTGACGTAAGACCGCCCAACCCGCAACAGCGCCTCCAGGGCCAGGGCGCTGCCAACGCCGATAGCCAACCAAAACAATTGCGCCTGGTCGCGTTCGGGAATAACCCGGTTGAAAACCTGTAAAAGGGCCAACGGCGTGGCCAGCCCCAGGACATTGATAAAGATCGTCGCAACCGCAACATCGAAAAGCCCACCCGGCATGGCGCCCGGCATGGCCCTCGACTTGGTGACGTCGCCACCCAGGCGTTGGAGCGATTCCGCTAACTCAATGGTTTTCCGATTGAAAAAATTCACGTTGTCCCCCGCCGCGATTTGCGCTGCCCAGCCGCGAACGCCAAAGTTCAAGCGTCCCCGCACAGGTTCCCTTCCATACGGAAATAATCCGTTATGCTTAAGAAAGCGTTAGCGCGGCAGTAAAAAGTCTATCGATTCAAGGCCGTGGAAAATGATGATCCGAGTGGAAAGAAGGTCGGAAAGGCCCGGTCAAGGCAACGTCGCATTGAGCTCCCTGATGATGTCGACGGCCACTGCCATCGCCTTTTCGTGGGGCATACCGACCTTCATCCGCCTGTCGTAAAGGGTTTTCAGAATTATCAGGTCGGTACGGGTTAAGTCGGTGCGCCGGCTACTGTCGGAAAAGATCGACGGGTTGATTAAATTGCTGTCATTTGGAAGCCCGAGACTCTGAGTCATTTCCTCTAATAAACAATGGTTTATGCGAATAAGTAAACGCTCTGAGTTAACAACAATAACGGCCTTGCTGATGTTGCCGGATTTCCTGTCGGCCCACATCAGAAAAAAGCATCCCCCCTGCGCCGCCATCTGCCTCAAAAGCTTCGGATCGACCTTGGCCAGATGAGAATTGGCCAACTGATTGCGCGGCACGAAATTGATGATGAAATTTGGATCCTTGCCGGTTTTTTTGGCATCTTCCGTCTTCAGGCCCGTAGCCTGGATCAAGCTATTGAGGTGTTTCTGAATAAATCGAATGTGCGGTTGTTTGACCTTCCCCTGCTTTAGACGCATAACGTCGCGCCCATCCACCTTCTCCGTCACCTCGTCGAATGTCCGGATAGCGACCCGTAACGGCCCCGTCCATTTCTTGATAAGGGTTGAAGCGGCCGCGCTTTTAAACTCCGATTGGAAGACAATGATTTCGAAATACCGGACCAGTTCGTCCACCGTTGGCGGCGCTTTGTCGCCCCCTGCCTCGGTTTTATCTACTTTGTCTGGACCCGGCCCGTCTTCAATCGCCCCCGAGGGCGCCGGTATCTGGAAAACGGCCAGAAAAAACAACGTCGCCAATAAGATCCGCATCGCGATTACCCATTTTCCGGCTGGATCGTCCAGGATTTAAGCATGGCGTCTGCAATCGGGCGAAATTCCAGAAACCGGGTTTCCGGGGCCGTATAGGACCAGATATGGGTGACCGTGCCGGCTGGCCGGGGAAGGACCAATGCCCATTTCCGGTAGCGTTGACCGGCATGGGTATAGACCACCACCATTTGCCGCCCGGCAAGGCTGAGGTTGCCGTTTTTATAGGTCAGCGGCTTTTCTCCGACGATGGAAAAATCCTTGGCATCCCTGGCCAGCGAGGCCTTCAGATCCGCCAACACCTGGTCCGCGGCATCGCCGGGAGTTGTTGCCTTGGCCTTTCTCACATTCTGGATATTGACGAAAACCTGGAATGCAGGGGTACCTTTTTTGCCGCTGAATGTGGCGGTGGTGTCCGATGGTTTTGTCACCTCCCAATTGCCGGGATACTGGATCGCGTAGCCAAAACCGGATTGGGAAAACCGCTTCGGTGGAATGTCCCCTGTCGCCGGCGTTTTTTCAGCTATCCCCCCCGGCTTGATTCCGGGCTTGGCCACCAATAACAAGTCAGCCGGATTAGGTTGGAAATTCGACAAAAACCAATCGAATTCGTGGGCCAATTTTTCGAAAGCCTCGAACGGCGCGAAAAAAATGAAAACAAAATCCGTTTTCGCCCCACGCACGATGATCACCTTGACCCGGGTGTTGGCCCCTTCATACATGGCTTCGACGGCCTGAAGGCCGGCCACGGTCGTATTCTTTCCACCAATTTTCTGAGACCAGGGTTTTCCGAGCCCTAAGTATTGCGCCTCAAGCTTGGAGACCATTTGCGCCAACGTCATGGCCGGGTTCGCGTCCCCGGTCTGAATGTTGATGATATATCCACTGCGCGAACGGATCGAAACCTGGACAGAGTCGCCCCGTTCCGACAAATCCGCGCCCAAGGGGATGGCCAGAACGAACTTTCGAACCGGATGCAGATAGGTTTTCACCTGCTTCGGCGAGGCCGGGCCGGGGGACATTGTTATAGGCCCGGTTTGAGGCCCGGTTTGAGGTTGATTGAATTGGGCCGAAACCGGATGGCCGACAAAAAACACAACCAAAAAGAACAAGGCCGGAACGAACATCACTGCCGTCAAACCTGTCGTTACTCTAAATCGCATCGATTTCCGGGGCCTCCTATGGCGTCGGTCTAAGAAAGCAAGAGTAGCACTCTTAAGACACTTTCAGTAATATTCGGTTAATGATTAAAGGCCTAATCTAGAGCAAATCCCGAGCGGATGGTTACATCCGCGACGACGAATTTGCGTCTAAAACAAAGGCGTAGAGCATTTTAGGTGAACGCAAGTGAACCGGAAATGCTCTAGATACATCAGGAAGGGTAAGGGGCTACCGACATGGCACGCATGAAAGACGATTTCCGGGCCCTTACAGGACCGCAGAAGGCCGCGATCTTCATGCTGTCGATCAGCCAGTCGCAGTCGGCGATGTTGTTCGAGCGCATGGACGACGAGGAAATCCGCGAGTTGTCGACGGCGATGTCGAGCCTCGGCGCGATGTCATCCAACGTGGTCGAGCGCCTGTTCGTCGAATTCGCCGATCAACTGTCCAGCGCCGGCGGCCTGGTCGGGTCCTATTCGTCGACGGAACGATTGCTGAATGGGGCCTTGGACCCAGAACGCGTCGCCGCGATCATGGAAGAAATGCGCGGCCCCGCCGGCCGCACCATGTGGGACAAGTTGGGCAACGTCAACGAATCGGTGCTCGCCAATTATCTGCGCAACGAATACCCGCAAACCGTCGCCGTCGTGCTGTCGAAGATCAAGACCGACCACGCGTCCCGGGTGTTGAGCGTGTTGCCGGAGAACTTCTCGCTGGAAGTCATCATGCGGATGCTGCGCATGGAAGCGGTGCAAAAGGATATTCTGGATCATGTCGAGCGCACGCTGAGGACCGAATTCATGACCAATTTGGCAAGCGCGGCCCGGCGTGACAGCCATGAGCACATGGCCGACATCTTTAACAACCTGGACCGCAACACGGAAAGCCGTTTCATCACCGCGCTGGAAGAACGCAACCGCGAGAGCGCCGAGCGCATCCGCCAGTTGATGTTCACCTTCGACGACCTGGTTCGCGTCGACGCCGCCGGCATTCAGGTGCTGTTGCGCCAGGTCGAAAAGGACAAGCTGGCGATCTCGCTCAAGGGCGCCGCCGAGGACGTCAAGGATCTGTTCTTCTCCAACATGTCGGAGCGCGCCGGCAAAATGATGCGCGAAGACATGGAGGCCATGGGCGCGGTTCGCCTCAAGGATGTCGACGAAGCCCAGGCCGCCGTCGTCGCCATCGCCAAGGCGCTCGCCGACGCCGGTGATATCCTCATCTCCACCGGCGATGAGGAAAGCGAACTGGTTTATTAGATTTGGGGCTGTACCAGATAACCCATAAAAGGTGTTATCATGGGCAGTATGAGAAAAAGCCGCTTAAGC
>JAQBYB010000063.1 GCA_027624235.1 Pseudomonadota bacterium
TGTTTTAGACGCAAATTCGTCGTCGCGGATGTAACCATCCGCTCGGGATTTGCTCTAATAACTCCTTATCCCCATTTATCCCCACATCCCCCTTCTCTTAAATCCCGCAAGCCTTACTCGCCGTGTTCTTCGTGGCGGGTTTTCAACAGCGCCTTGTTGTAGGCGGCCATCACCCCGGCGTGGGTGACGTAGCCCTTGAGGATCATGGTCTCGGTGTCATCGACGACGGCGATCCGGTCCTCGCCCGATTCCGCCAGCAGCGACAGCGCGGCTTCCAGGTCGTCGTCTTCACACAGGATTTGCGGGTCGGTGCGGGCGACGTCGCCGGCCCTGAGCAGGTCGTCGATGGCCGCATCGAAGGCGACCTCACTCATGTCGGCCAGCGTGATGGTGCCGTACAGCGCGCCGGATTCGCGGATGACATAAATCTCGCCGATTTTGGAATTTTGCAGCATCGTCCGCAAATCCGGCAAACAGACATCCATGGACACCAATTCGGAATCCCTGGCGAGGATGTCGCCGATGCGGATGGAATGCATGACATCGGCTTCAAAGCCGCCCTTCAGGTCGATGCCGCGGCGTTTCAATTGTTCGGAGAAGAACGAGCGGCCATAAAACTGTTGGGTGACCTCGGAGGCGATCACCACGGCAACCATGACGCCCAGCGTCAGCGCATAATCACCGGTCATTTCGAAGATAATCAATGTTGTTGAGATCGGCGCGCCCAAGACGGCGGCGGCCATGGCGCCCATGCCGATCAGGGTATAGGCGCTGGCGCCGGAAGAATACTCGGGGAACAGGGTGGTGACGATGACCCCCCAGACCCCGCCGAGCAGCGCGCCGATGACCAGCGACGGCGAGAACACCCCGCCGCCGAAACCCCAGCCAATACAAATGGCGGTGGCGGCGATCTTGGCTACACAGAGGACGATCAGCATTTTCAGAGAAATATTGACCAGCAACGCGTTCTCGGTGAGGCCGTAGCCGACACCCAGGACCTCGGGGAACGCCAAGCCGAGCAGCCCCACCATCAACCCGCCGATGGCCGGTTTCACCCACGCGGGCACCGGCGTTTTGGCGGCCAGTCGCTGGACCGAGAAGATCGCGTGCATGAAGGCGATGGCGACAATGCCGGCGGTGACGCCTAAGCCGACGAAGGCCGGGAATTCCCAAACCGACGCCAACGGCGTGTCGGCCAATGCAAACGCCGGGAAATCACCGTAAAAGGCCCTGGAGACGGCGGTGCCGGCAACCGACGCGATGACGATGGGGGCGAAGGCCTTGAGCGCGTAATGGCCGATCACCACTTCACTGGCGAACAGCGCGCCGGCGATCGGCGCGTTGAACGATGCCGCCACCGCGGCGGCAACGCCGCAACCGAGAAGCGTGCGGGTCAGCGACCGGGTCAGATGCAACCGCCGGCCTATCCATCCGGCGAGGCTGGCGCCGAGATGCACCGCCGGGCCTTCACGGCCGACCGAGGCGCCGGCGCCGATGGAAATGGCGCTCGCCAGCGCCGCCAACAGGCCGGTCCGCGACGACATCCGTCCGCCCTTCAGCGCACTGGCCTCGATCACGTCGGCGACGCCCTGGGGGCGTTTTTGCGGCAGCAGGAATTGGATCACCGCGCCGACCACCAACCCGCCGGCGACCGGCACCAGCAGAATCTTCCACCACGCCAGCGCCTCGGAATTGACGAACAGACGTTCCGACCCGGACCCGTACAACAGGGCCTGGACCAGGGTGATGATCTCACGGAAAAGAGCGACGGCGCTGCCGGCCAACCCGCCCGCGATCAGCGCCAGGAACACCAGAATCATGTGATCGTTGTCGATCACGCGTCGAAATTTTGTCAGCAAACCGGTGGTGACCATGGTCAATCCCCAGTTAATCCCCAGGTAATCCCCGGGGGCACTATAGGCGGGAGAAGTAAATAAAATCTTTCTCGCCAAGATGGTAGAGGGGCGTTAGATGAGAAATTCCTTGAGCGCGATGTAGATGCCGGCGGCGAAAAGCGCGGATAAGGGAACCGTGATCAGCCAGGCGGCGATGATCGACCACAGGTATTGTCGGCGCACCAGAATTTTGCGCCGGGTTTTTTCCTCGATCGGCAGCAGGTCCCACTTTGACGGTGTCCGGTCGGTTTTTGTGGCGTACCCGCCCATGTGGGTGCCCTTGGACGAATGGTATTCGCGCAGGAACCCGACCCCGAACACGGCGCCGACGGCGATATGGGTGGATGACACCGGCAGCCCCAGCGCCGAGGCGACAATCACCGTAATCGCGGCGGACAGCGCCACGCAATAGGCCCGCATCGGGTTCATGCGGGTGATTTTGCTGCCGACGGTGCGGATCAGTTTCGGCCCGAACAGCATCAGCCCAATGGTGATCCCGGCGGCGCCGACGAACATCACCCAGGCCGGAATGTCGACCTTGGCCGCCATCGCCCCGGTCGATGCCGCGTTGACGATAGCGGCCAGCGGCCCGACGGCATTGGCGACATCGTTGGCGCCGTGTGCGAAGGACAGAAGCGCGGCGGAGCAGATCAACGGAATGTGGAACATGCCGCGGATGGACTCCTTGGTGTTGTTCATGCCTTTCGACTTCTTGGCGATCAGCGGATTGACGATGGCGTAGGTGGCGGCGAAAAACCCGGCGCCGATGGCGGCGACCATCCAGGGTTCCGGTTTCCATATTTTTGTCAGCCCCTTCACCGACAGGTAGGCGGCAAACACGCCGGCCATCAGGGCAACCATGATCGGCACCCACTTTTTCGCCGCCGCGATGGTGTCTTTTTGATAGAGAACCCGGTTTTTGATGAAGGCCAGGAACAGGGCGGCGATGATCCCGCCCAGCACCGGCGAAATCACCCAGCTGGCGGCGATCTTGCTCATG
Source organism: Pseudomonadota bacterium (assembly GCA_027624235.1). Taxonomy (GTDB): domain Bacteria; phylum Pseudomonadota; class Alphaproteobacteria; order Rhodospirillales; family Casp-alpha2; genus Casp-alpha2. The sequence continues at coordinate 2,896 of JAQBYB010000063.1, forward strand.
ACGCTCCAATTGACCACCGACGCCCCGGCGGCGGCGACCCCGGACCCCATGACGCCGCCGACGATGGAGTGCGTGGTTGAAACCGGGGCGCCGAAGAAGGTGGCGAAGTTGATCCAAAGGGCGGCGGCCAGCAACGCCGACATCATCAGCATCATGAATACTTTGGTATTCGGAATCAGCGACGGGTCGATGATGCCCTTGGAGATGGTCTTGACCACATCACCGCCGGCGATCAGCGCGCCCGAGGTCTCAAAAATGGCGGCAATGATCAAGGCGCCGACCATGGTCAGCGATTTGGCCCCGAACGCCGGGCCGACGTTGTTGGCGACATCGTTGGCGCCGATGTTCATGGCCATGTAGCCGCCGATCACCCCGGCGGCGACGATGAAGGCCTGGTTTTCGATGCCGGCGGTCAGGGTGTGGGTGGCGAGCCAGACGACGGAGAGGAAGATGGCGGCGAGCCCGATGCCGATCACCGTCTTCGCCGATAAATCGTGGATCGTCCGTTCCAGCTTGAAAAATTTACTAAGGTCTTTGGTGGTGGTTTCTTTGCGGCCGCTGGTTGGCTCGGTCATGTTTTTTTTCGCCCCCCCCGGCGAATGGCTGAAACCCTGAACCTGAGACCTTGGAAGTACCCCCGAATTGTTACAGAAAAAAGAACTTTATATGACACCCTCGTTTGCGCCGGAAAGCCGGGCGTTACGGGCATTCGGCCCGGCCCGTGGCCCGGCGCTCGGAACCGGGGGCGTGCTCAAATGCGGCCGAATCGAAGGCGCCCGCGCTTGTCGGCAGAGAGCCCGCGCTTGTCGGCGGAGAGAGCGTCGGACAATATGGATATGGGGGAACGTCCTGTGTTGAAAATACGCCATTTAACTCGACCCGGCATCGCGCCGCTGGACCTGGATCTGGCCGGTGGCGAATGCATCGCCATCGGTGGGCCGTCGGGGTCGGGAAAATCCATTTTTATGCGCGCCATCGTCGATCTCGACCCCAATGAGGGCGAAATTTCGTTGTTGGGGCAATCGCGGTCCGATGTATCCGCCCCCGATTGGCGTCGCCGCATCGTTTATGTTCCGGCCGAAGCCGGATGGTGGGCGGACCGGGTGGCGGCGCATTTTGACGATCCCGACCTGGCGGCGCCGTTGATGGTGCGGTTGGGTCTGACTGTCGACGCCCTGGGCTGGGAGGTCGCCCGCTTGTCGACCGGGGAAAGGCAGCGTTTGGCAATGGTTCGGGCATTTTTGACCGCGCCCCAGGTGATGTTGCTGGATGAGCCGACCTCGGGGCTCGACCCGGAAGCCACCGCCAAGGTCGAGGCCATGCTGCGGGAAAGGCTTGACCAGGGGGTGGCGATGATTCTGATTACCCATGACGCCACCCAGGCGACGCGCTTGGCGTCCCGGCGGTTCCGGATGGCGGCGGGGGTGTTGACGGCGATGGGGGATGGCGGCGGCGGGGGCGGGCCGTGAACTTCGCCATCCTCAATTATTGGGATATCGGTTTGGCGGCGTTGTTGCTGGTATTTAACGCCGGGCTGTCGCTGGCGTTTCAATTGGGCCTGGAAAAGCGCCTGTTGATCGCCGGCACCCGCATGGTGGTGCAATTGACCATGGTCGGGCTGGTGCTGAAGGCGCTGTTCGCGGTGTCGTCGCCGCTATACACGGGGCTTGCCGCCATGGTGATGGTGCTGTTCGCCGGACGCGAGGCGATGGCGCGCCAGGATCGCCGCTTCGAAGGGTACTGGTCGTACGGCATCGGCACCGGGGCGATGATGGCGGCGGGGTTGGTCGTCACCGTGTTCGGTTTGACCACGCAGATCCATGCCGACCCCTGGTACGACCCGCGCTACGCAATTCCCATTCTCGGCATGATTTTGGGCAACACCATGAACGGCGTCAGCCTCGGCCTGGAGCGCCTGGTCAGCGGCGCGCACACCCGGCGCGCCGGGATCGAGGCGCGGTTGATGCTGGGCGCCGACATCAGGAAAGCCATGCGCGGCGTCATGGGCGACGCCATGGGTGCCGGGCTGACTCCGATCATCAACAGCATGGCGGCGGCGGGGTTGGTGTCATTGCCGGGGATGATGACCGGCCAGATTCTTGCCGGTGTTGCCCCGGTGGAAGCGGTCAAATACCAGATTTTGATTATTTTTCTGATCGCCGGCGGCACCGGGTTCGGTACTTTTGTCGCCGTGATCGCGGCGTCCCGGCGGCTGACGGATGCCCGCCAGCGGCTTCGACTGGACCGGTTAATGGTGAAATCGGATCCATAATTAAGACGGGGCTGGCGCTTGTCGTCAATCGCGCCGGGCGTTATACCAGCGGCAATCATTTATGGAAGCGGATAGGGATAAACCTTGATCGCGCAAAACTCTATCGTATCGCCGGAATACAGTGTCGTGGTGCCGGTCCGGAACGAGGCCGGAAACATTGCCGCCCTGACCGCCGAAATCCGCGCGGCGATGGCGGCGGCGGGCGCGTCGGCCTATGAAATCGTCTATGTCGACGACGGCAGCGATGATGCGACGCCCGCGGTTCTGCGGGAGCAGGCGACGGCTTGCCCGCAACTGCGCATCATCCGTCACGCCGCCTCGGCTGGCCAAAGCGCCGCGATCATGACCGGCGTCAATGCGGCCACGGGTCCGACCATCATCACCCTCGACGGTGACGGCCAGAACGATCCCGCCGACATTCCGAAAATGCTGGCGGCGTTCGCGGCCGACGCGGACCCGGACCGTTTGCTGGTCGCCGGGCAACGCACCCGGCGTCAGGACCCGTGGTTAAAGCGGGTCTCGTCGAAAATCGCCAATGCCGTCCGGGCCGGGCTGTTGGGCGATGGCACGCCGGACACCGGCTGCGGCCTCAAGGTCTTCTCCCGCGCGGCGTTTGTATCGATGCCCGCTTTTGACCACATGCACCGGTTCCTGCCGACCTTGATGTTGCGCCAAGGCGGGCGCGTCCTGTCGGTGCCGGTCAACCATCGGCCCCGGCTTGAGGGCGTCACCAAGTATGGTCTGTTTGATCGTTTGGGCGTCGGCGTCGTCGATCTGTTTGGGGTGTGGTGGTTGCAGCGGCGGACGCCAAAACCCGAAATCGAAAGCAAAAGTGAATGAGCGCCAAAGCGCTGCTCCGCAGCTCGGCCTTGTTCGTGTCACTGGTGTTGGTGGTCGGCTTGATGAAGGCGACCGATCTGGTCGCGATTTTCGACGAGGCCTGGATTGATGCGTATGTGCGCGGCCATGGCCTTAGCGGTTGGCTTGTTTTTATCGCCGGCGGATTGGTGTTCACGGCGGTCGGCCTGCCCCGCCAGTTGGTCGGCTTCCTCGGCGGCTACGCCTTCGGTGTCGCGACCGGCACCGGGCTGGCGCTGGCGGCGGTGACGCTGGGCTGTATCGTCGCTTTTTATTACGCCCGGTTTCTGGGCCGCGATTTTGTCGCCCACCGGTTCCCATCCAAGGTCCAACGCATCGACAGGTTTCTCAGTGAAAACCCGTTGACCATGACCTTACTGATCCGGTTTCTGCCGGTGGGCAGCAATCTGGCGACCAATCTGGCGGCGGGGGTGTCGAGCGTGCGGGCAACGCCGTTTTTCGCAGGCTCCCTGATCGGCTATCTGCCGCAGACGTTGGCGTTCGCCCTGGTCGGCAGCGGTGTCAGCTTCGAGCCCTGGTTCCGTATCGGCCTCGGCGCCGTTCTGTTCGCGGTCTCTGGCGTCATGGGGGTGTATTTATACCGCCGCCTTCGGCACGGACTGAGTTTCGATGATGATGTCGACCGCCAGCTCGACCCCGTATCCAACCCGGGGACAGAATAAAATGTCCGCCGTCAACAGGGCGCCCTGGATCTGGACCGGGCTGTGGGTCACGGTCATGGCGGTGGCGGTCATGACCCGGCCGTTGCTGCCGGTCGACGAAACCCGCTATCTGTCGGTCGCCTGGGAAATGTGGCTCAGTGGCGATTATCTGGTGCCGCACCTGAACGGTGAAACCTACAGCCACAAGCCGCCGTTGTTATTCTGGCTGATTAATCTGGGCTGGGGCGTCTTCGGGGTGAACGAATGGTGGCCGCGTCTGGTGGCGCCGGGCTTTGGGTTGGCCAGCCTGTTCCTGACGGCGCGGCTGGCGCGGGAATTGTGGCCACAGTCCAGTGAAGAGTCCGATGCTGAGCCGATCGCCGCGATCGCCCCGTTGATGCTGTTCGGCGGCTTATTCTGGGTCTTCTTCACGACACTGACCATGTTCGACATGATGCTCGCCGCGTTTACCCTGCTGGGGCTGATCGGCACGGTTCGGGCGTGGCGGCATGGCGGCTGTGGCGGGCTTCTTCTTCTCGGTGTTGGCATCGGCTTCGGCGTCCTGACCAAGGGTCCGGCAATCCTGTTGCACACGTTGCCGGTGGCGCTGGCCGCGCCTTGGTGGGGCCCTAGGGTTTCGGGGGGGCTTTCGAAAACCTGGGATGGCCGCAAGGGCCTATGGTTATGGTACGCGGGCGTTTTTGCCGCCGTCATCATCGGCGCCGGCATCGGCTTGGCCTGGGCGATTCCCGCCGGCATGGCCGGGGGCGAGGCCTACCGCGACGCTATTTTCTGGGGCCAGTCGGCGGGCCGGATCGTGTCGTCGTTCGCCCATTCACGGTCGTGGTGGTGGTATGGCGCGGTGGTGCCGGGGATGGCGCTGCCGTGGTTAATCTGGCCCCCCGTCCTGCGCGTGTTATGGCGGGCGCTGCGGGGATGGCGGAAGCAATTGGAAAGCGGCGAAATTCGTTTTTGTCTGGCCTGGTTTGTTCCGGCGTTGGTGGTCTTTTCCGTTATCAGCGGCAAACAACCGCATTATCTGCTGCCCGAACTTCCGGCGCTGGCCCTGATCGCCGCCCGGTTGCTGACGGTCGGCGGTAACGCTGTTCAGATAAAATCCCTGGACCCGTTCGCCCCCGGCCTGTTGGCGGTCATCCTGGGCGCTTTGCTGGTCGGACTCGATCAGTTGTCTCTGCCGCTGCCGTGGCTGGATTTGGTCGCCGCCGGTTGGGGCGGCGTGCTGATCGTCGCCGGCTTGGCCCTGATGGCGTCCGGTCGGCTCACCCTGACCGGCCAGATCAGCGCGCTGGCCGCCGGTAGCGCGGTGATGGCGGTGGTCGGGCATCTGGCGATGCAACCGGCGTTGCGCGCCGTCTACGACCTCAAGCCGCTGGCCCTGAAACTGGCTGCATGGCAACGTGACGGCGTGCCGCTGGCCAATTTCAGCAAATACCACGGCCAGTACAATTTCCTCGGGCGATTAGAAAAACCGATCGCCCAGGTCGGCATGTATAACCCGGACACGGAGAAATACATCGAAGCTCATCCGGACGCAAAAATCATCGCCTACCCTGACAACGTGCCGACGAAGGCGGCGCCGGTCGCCCTCTATCGGTTCCGGTCGCGCTTTATCGCCGTCTGGGACGCGGCGGTGGTGGCGCGTATCCCCGAGATTACCCAAAGGTAAGCCCCTTAATAAATTCCCGCCGCCCTTGACAGGCCGGGGCAACCCTCCTAAATATCTAGCACTCAGCAAGGGAGAGCGCTAACAACTCTCCCTAACTATTTGAAATCAAAAGAACTCATGGAGATCAAGCGATGAAATTCAAACCGCTGCATGACCGCGTTTTGGTTAAACGCGTTGAGCAGGACACCAAAACCAAGGGCGGGATCATCATTCCCGATACCGTGCAGGAAAAACCGATGGAAGGCAAAGTCATTGCCGTCGGTTCCGGCGCCAGAAACGAAGACGGCAAGGTGACGCCGCTGGACGTTAAGGCCGGCGACAAGATTTTGTTCGGAAAATGGTCAGGCACCGAAGTCACCATCGACGGCGAGGAACTGATCATTATGAAAGAGTCCGACATCATGGGCATCATTACAAAGAAGTAAGGGACGGATACTATGGCAGCTAAAGAAGTAAAATTCGGTTCCGACGCCCGCCAGCGCATGCTTGCCGGCGTCGATATCTTGGCCAATGCGGTCAAGATCACCTTAGGCCCCAAAGGCCGCAACGTCGTTCTCGACAAGGCTTTCGGCGCACCCCGCATCACCAAGGACGGCGTCACCGTCGCCAAGGAGATCGAGCTTGCCGATAAGTACGAAAACATGGGCGCCCAGATGCTCCGCGAGGTCGCATCCAGGACCAATGACGAAGCCGGTGACGGCACCACCACGGCGACCGTTCTGGCCCAGGCCATCGTTCGCGAAGGCGTCAAGTCGGTGGCCGCCGGCATGAACCCCATGGACCTCAAGCGCGGCATCGATCTCGCCGTTGAGACCGTGATCAAGGCTCTGAAGAAGTCCTCCAAGACGGTTTCCACCAGCGCCGAGATATCCCAGGTCGGCACCATTTCCGCCAATGGCGACAAAGAAGTCGGCGACATGATCGCCGAAGCCATGGAACGGGTCGGCAATGAGGGCGTCATCACGGTGGAAGAGGCCAAAGGCCTGGACACCGAGTTGGACGTCGTCGAAGGCATGCTGTTCGACCGTGGTTATACCTCTCCTTACTTCATCACCAACGCCGAGAAGATGAACTGCGAGATGGCAACCCCCTACATCCTGATCCACGAAAGCAAGCTGTCGGGGCTTCAGCCCTTGCTGCCGCTTCTCGAACAAGTGGTTCAGTCGGGCCGTCCGTTGCTGATCATCGCCGAAGACATCGAAGGCGAAGCATTGGCGACCCTGGTCGTGAACAAGCTGCGTGGCGGCATGAAAGTGGTCGCCGTCAAGGCGCCCGGCTTCGGCGATCGCCGCAAGGCGATGCTCGAAGATCTCGCCATCCTGACCGGTGGCCAGGTGATCAGCGAAGATTTGGGCATCAAGCTCGAAAACGTCACCATGGACATGCTGGGCACCGCCAAGAAGGTGATCGTCAGCAAGGATGAGACCACCATCGTCGAAGGCGCCGGCAAGAAAAAAGAGATCGAAGGCCGCTGCGCGCAAATCCGTGCCCAGGTCGAAGACACCACGTCCGACTACGACAAGGAAAAGCTGCAGGAACGTCTGGCCAAGTTGGCCGGCGGTGTTGCCGTCATCCGTGTCGGCGGTGCCAGCGAGGTTGAGGTCAAGGAACGTCGCGACCGTGTCGATGATGCGCTCAACTCGACCCGCGCCGCGGTTCAGGAAGGCGTTGTCCCCGGTGGTGGTGCGGCTCTTCTGTACGCCATCAAGTCGCTCGACAAGATCGAGGGTGACAATGCTGACCAGCGTGTCGGTGTCGAAATCATCCGCCGCGCCTTGCAGACCCCGGTTCGTCAGATCGCCGAAAACGCCGGTCATGACGGCGCCGTGGTCGCCGGCAAGCTGTTGGAGATGAAGAAACCGAACTTCGGCTTCGACGCGCAAAACGGTGAATATGTTGATATGATCAAGAAGGGCATCATCGACCCGACCAAGGTCGTGCGTACCGCGCTTCAGGACGCAGCCTCGGTGGCTGGTCTGTTGGTCACCACGGAAGCCATGATCGCCGAACGGCCCGAGAAGAAAGAAGCCGGTGGCGGCCACGATATGGGCGGCATGGGCGGCATGGGCGGCATGGGCGGCATGGGCGGCTTCTAAGCCCCAACCGAACTTAAATCCAAAACGATCAGGGCCGTGCTGAAAAGCGCGGCCCTTTTCTTTGGGGTCTGTGGCCGGGCGCGTGGAAAAGCAGTGGCCCCTTGCGAGCCGTGAGATTCCATCCGGCGGTGCGCCGAAACTATGTCTTTAGCGCCAACAAGGGAAGGTTACTGGGTCTCGTCCGCGGGAACGATCAAGGCGACGACGGCGTCCCAGTCACCAGCGCCGGCCCCTGCGCCGGACGATCGGGCGATCCACTCGGCATCGCCGGGGTTGACGGTTTGACGCACCGTCACCGAGCATTCGAAGCCGGCCAGCGCCTGTTCAACCGCATTGAGAAGCGCCCGATTCCGGCGTCCGGCGACAGGATTATGGATTATCAGGATTATCCGACGCATCACCACCGCCGAAAACGCCGGTCATGGCGGCGGCATCGCGCCATGGCGCGATTGCCTAAACGCCGGCTAGGCACACCATCCCCGCCCCATTTCCCGATAAGCCGCCTCAACATTGCGGGCATAGGCCGGCGCATCGCAAAGCGGGGAGGCGGCCACCCGTTCGCGCAGGCCCGCCCTCAGTGTTCTCAGCCGTTCAAGATCGCCGGCCAACTCCTGCGCCTTGGCGATAAAGTCTTCGGGCGTGGCCACCGCCAATTCGCCGAGACCGGCATGATGCAGGATCGATCCCGCCGCCCGGCTGATAAAGGTGTCGCCCGTCAACGAGAGCACCGGAACCCCCATCCATAATGCCTGATACGTTGTCGTCGCGCCGTTGAAGGGGAAGGTGTCGAGCGCGATATCGATATCGCCGTAACGGCCCAGGTGTTCGGGAAAGCTGTCCATGTCCGCCGCGAACAGGAGCCGGTCTTTGCCCACGCCCTGGCCGGCGAAGACCTCGGCCAGGCGTTCGCACAAGGACGCCTGACCGTACCAATTCCGGTATTTGAGGCGCAGTCTGGAATCGGGGATGCTGTTCAGGACCGACGCCCACAGGCGGATCACGTCATCGTTAATTTTGGCCGGGTTATTGAATGATCCGAACGTAACGGCCCCAACAACGTCCGCCGGCAGCGATGCCACCGTTGGCGCGTCGTCAATAGGCGGCCATTGGTACAATATCGGCAATCGGTGCAGCGCCTCGGTGAATTTTTCGCGGGTGTCGGCGCCATGCAAAAAGCCGTCGGTCAGCCAGAAATCCATTTCATCCAGCCCGCTGGTGGCGCCGTCGTGGAGACTGACCTGTACCGGCGCCGCCCGGTGGGCGCAGACGAAGGGCCGGTTGGTATCAAAATGACCGGCCAGGCTGACTAAAACATCGATGCCGTCGGCCCGCGCCATCCGGGCGATGTCGGCGTCCGGGGTTGCGGTGATATCGCGCCAATGGTCGGCGCTGGCGCGGAACCGTTCCGTCGTCGCATCGGGGCGGTCAACGGCGGCGTAGCAAAACACCTCGAATTTCTGGCGGTCATGATGGGAAATCAGCGGCAGCACCACCGCGCCCAGCGGATGATTCCAGAAATCAGATGACAGATAGCCGATGCGCAGCCGGCGTTCGGGGGCGGCGTCGTTGGTCAATGGGTCCGCGGGCGGGGGGATGCTGACGCAATGAGCCTTGGCGAAGCGCACATGGTCGGCGAATAGGTCTTCCGGAGTCAGGCCGGGGATATTCAACATAACACTCAGCAGGTTTCTTTCCGCCCCGGAAAAATCCGGTTGCAGGACGAGCGCCCGTCGGTAGCAATCGACGGCCTCTTCCAGCCGTCCCAGGTTTTTATAGATGGCGCCAAGGTTATTCAGCGAGTCCGCGTCATCGGGCTTGAGGGTGAGGGCGTCATCATAGCTGGCGGCGGCTTCATCCAAGCGGCCCAAGCCCTGCAGCGCATTGCCAAGATTGTAATGGGCCTCGGCGTAATCGGGTTTGATGGCCAGCGCCCGGCGGTAACTGGCGACGGCGTCTTCGGTTTGGCCGGAATTTTTGAGCGCAATGCCGAGAACATTGTGGGCTTCGGCGAAGTCGGGTTTAAGGGCGATGGCCTGGCGAAAACAGGCAATGGCGTCGCCCGTTTGCCTTAAGTCCTTGAGCGCATTTCCCAGGTTGCTGTGCAGTTCGGCGGACTCGGGCTTGAGGGCGATGGCGCGGCGGTAACAGGCGGCGGCTTCATCCGGTTCGCCCTGTTCCTTAAGCGTAATGCCCAGGTTGTTCAGCGCGTCGACGTAATCGGGTTTGAGGGCCAGCGCCCGGCGGTAACTGGCGGCGGCGTCATCCCATCGGCCTAAGTCCTGCAGCGCGTTGCCCAGGTTGGTATGCGCCTCGGCAACATCGGGCTTGATGGCGATGGCCTTGGTGATCAGGTCCAGGGCCGTGCCGTTGTCGCCCGATTGATGGGCGATGACGCCCAGAAGATGCAGGGCGACAGGATGTTCGGGCTCGGTTTTTAAAATCTGTTGGTACATGGTTGCCGCGTCGTTTAAGCGCCCTTCGGCGTGATGGCGCATGGCCAGGGCCAGCGCCTGTTGGGTGTCAGGCGCGGCGCCCCGGTGTTTTTTGGCGAGTTTCCGCTGGCGGCGTTTTTCTGCTCTGTTCAATCGATATTCCACCTCAATCGGGATCAATCGCCTTAATCAGCATCGAATGGTCGAAGTCGCCGAGACCGGCATCGATGATAATGTCGTAAAGGTCCCGGTTGAGCGCCGTCGCCGGTAGCTTGAAGCCCAATTCGGCGGCCAGTTCGATGGCCTGGTCCATGTCCTTGCGCTGGGTCGTGCATTTGCCGCCGGGCTCGAATTTTTCTTCGATCATGCGCAGCCCGTGCACCTCTAAAATGCGCGAATCGGCGAAGCCGCCCTTGAGCGCGTCGCGAACCCGGGCCGGGTCGGCGCCGGCCTTATTCGCCAGCACCAGGGCCTCGGCGACGGCGCCGATGGTGAGGCCGACGATGACCTGATTGGCGGCCTTGGCGATCTGGCCGGTGCCGATGGCGCCGATGTGGGTGATGTGCTGGCCGAGCACGTTGAGAATCGGCATCGCGCGTTTCAGGGCCTCGTCCGCGCCGCCGACCATGATCGTCAGGGTGCCGCCCTCGGCGCCGAGGGAGCCGCCGGAAACAGGCGCGTCGATATAGACGCCACCGGCGGCCGCCACTGCCTTGGCGAAATCGCGCGTCGCGGTGACCTTGGTGGTGCCCATGTCGATGACCAGGGTATTGGGCTGAAGCCCGCTGATGACGCCGTTTTTGTCCCCGGGCGTCCCGCGCAGGACTTTTTCCACCGAGGCCGTGTCGGGCGTCGACAGGATGATCGTGCCGCCCTCGCCGACGCCGGCGGCGACCTCGGCGGGGGTTGCCGCCGCGCGCATGCCTTTCGCGCACAATTCCTCGACCACCGCTTGCGAGCGGTTGTGAAGGATCATCGTCGCGCCGGCGGCGTGCAGGTTGCCGGCCATGGGCTTGCCCATTAATCCCAGCCCGATAAAGCCGATGGTTTTTCCTTTAAGTGACGTCATGGTATTGTCCTTCAATCTTTGTTTTCCGCCTCAAAGGCGGGGCCGGGTTCCGCCAAAAAAGCGCGGGTCTCCTTGATGGCGTCCTTGAGGCCTATTCTATGAATTTCGACGTCTTCGGGAAAGGCGCCTAACAGGCGGGTCGGCAGGCGGCTGTCCAGCATCACGAAGACGCCGCGATCCCCGGCGCGGCGAATCAGCCGCCCGTAGGCCTGTTTCAGTTTGAGCCGGGTCAGCATGTCATCATAGGCGGCCCCGCCGAAATGTTTTTTGCGGCGTTTGTGCAGGATGTCGGGGCGCGGCCACGGCACCCGGTCAAAGACGATCAGCCTGAGCGCCCGGCCCGGCACATCGACCCCGTCCCTGACCGCATCAGTGCCGAGCAGGCACGAATTCTCCTCGGCCCGGAAGATGTCAACCAGGGTGCCGGTATCCAACACATCGACATGCTGGGCCAGTAACGTCAACCCGGCCTCGTCCATCGGTTTTAAGAGGCGCTCCTGAACGGCCTTAAGCCGTGAAATTGCCGTGAACAACCCCAGCCCGCCGCCGCCGGAGGCCAGAAATAATTCCCGGTAGGCCGCCGCCAGTTGGTCGGGGGAGTTGCGGTTGACGTCGCCGACCACCAGCACCTTGGTGTTGGCGGCGTAATCGAAGGGCGACGCCGCCGCCGACAACTCCGGTGGCTTGGCCGTATGCATGGCCCCGGTGCGCCGTTCCGCCGCGATCCAGTCCTTTTCCTGATCGCCGGTGGCGTCGCGCAAGGTCGCCGATGTCACCAGTACGCCATGCGACGGCGCGATCACGGTTTCGGCAAAGGGGATCGTCGGGTCGACCCAGTGGCGGTGCAGGCCGATGTCGAATTCGCGGCCGTCGAAGCGCTCGACACCGAACCAATCGACAAATTCGTCGGGGGTTTGTTTTTCCAGCGACTGCAACATGTGCCGCCAGGCGGTGATCTGTTGGCGGCCACGACGGTCGAGACTGCGGCACACGGTCTCAATACGGGAGCGGGTTTGGCTGTCGAGGTCTTCGGCGTCATCGTCCAATAACGCCGCCAACGCCGCGATTAATTTGCCCAGCGGTTTGTTCAGCCGCGCCAGGGCGCCATCCAGTTTTGCCGCCGCTGCTAAAAGCCCTTCAATCGGCGGCCCGGTTTCCGCCTCCAGGCTGTAGTAGGCGCCGCCCTTGCCGTCACGGGCGTAAACCTGGGTGCGGGCGAGGCTGAGAAAAGACTCGGCGGTGCCCTGGGGTTCTCCACCGCCGAGACGCCGTTGCCAGTCCCTGGCCGGCAGGGCGCGGGTTGCCTTGAGTGTTTCATCGAGGGCTTCCTTGGCTTTTTCGTCGCCATCGATCAGATCCCTGATTCTCTCCCTTAGCCCTCTTGAGCGTGACCGGCTGCCTTCTTCCGCCCCGATCAGCCAACGGCGAAGGTCGGCGGTCTCCCGTCCGGTCAGGTGGGCCGAAAAGGCGCTGTCGGCGGCGCCGAACAGGTGGTGGCCCTCATCAAAAACATAGCGCGTCGTTAATCCGTTTTCGTCGCCACCCATGGCCGCCTGGATCATGACCAGGGCATGGTTGGCGACGACGATATCGGCGGCCTTGGCCCGGCGCACGGTATGTTCGACGAAGCAGCGCCCGTAATGGCGACACGCCGAATAGATGCATTCGCCCCGGGTGTCGGTCAGCTCCGTGGTCAGCCCGGCCCCCATCAGGTCCTTGAGCCAGGATGGAAAATCACCGCCGACCATGTCGCCGTCCCGCGTCGCCAAGGCCCAGCGGGCCATCAGCCCGAGGGCGGTCATATTGTTACCTTGGCCGTCGCCTTGAGCCTTTGGCTGGCGGCCGAGGGCTTCTTCGAAGTTCAATAGGCAGAGATAGTTTTCCCGGCCCTTGCGGATGACGACGCGCCTGAATTTTTCCTCCGGATCGGGGAACAATCGGTCCAGTTCGCCGTCCAGTTGGCGTTGCAGGTTGCGGGTGAAGGTGCTGATCCAGACCGGGCCTTCGTTCTTTTCGGCCCAGACGCTGGCCGGCGCGATATAACCCAGCGTCTTGCCGACGCCGGTGCCGGCCTCGGCCAATACCAGGGTGGACTCGCCGGCCTTTCCCGGGGGCTGAAAGGCAAGCCCGCAGGACAGCGCGTATTGAACCTGTTCATCACGTTTTTCGGCGCGGCTCCCCAAAAGCTCGGCCAGCCGGCCGCGTGTTTCGTCGTCGCCGACGGGCTGGTTGCCGGGCGGCGTTTCCGGCGGCTGGTCCTGCCATTCGTCGAGAAAGTTCCACACCTGCATGGCGGACTTTTTGGTGTTGGTGTCGCTATCGCCGAGCGCCGCCAGCACCGCGCCGGCCCACGGCCAG
>JAQBYB010000159.1 GCA_027624235.1 Pseudomonadota bacterium
CCCAAAATCCCGAGCATGAAAATGGTCGACCTGGCCGAGGCGATGGCGCCGGGCATCCCGCGCCATACCGTTGGCATTCGGCCCGGCGAAAAACTGCACGAAGTCATGATTACCCAGGACGACGCCCGCAACACCGTGGAAATGGAAGACCGTTACATGATCCTGCCGTCGTTCAAATTTTGGGACCATGATGCCGCAATCCCGAAAAACGCGAAGCCCGTGGCCGAGGATTTTGTCTATTCCAGCGACAACAATTCTGAATGGCTGACGGGCGAAGCCTTTCTCAAGATGTGCGAGTAGCCTCAAGGCCCGACCCCATGACAAGCAATGCCTCCTTGCTCCCCTACGCCCGGCAATTGATTGACGACGACGATATCGCCGCCGTCGCCGATGTCTTGCGCAGCGACTTCCTGACGACGGGACCGGCAACCCGGGCCTTTGAGGAAAAACTTTGCGATGTAACCGGCGCGCCCTTCGCCGTCGCATGTTCCAGCGGCACCGCCGCGCTGCATCTGGCGGCCCTGGCGCTGGATTTGCAGGTTGGTGACAAGGTAATCGTGCCGTCAATCACCTTCCTGGCCACCGCTAACGCGGCCCGCTACGTCGGCGCCGAGGTTGTCTTTGCCGATGTCAATGCCGAAAGCGGCCTGATGGGGCCGGAGCAGTTGAGCCAGGCGATTGAGCAGAGCGGCGACAACATCAAGGCCGTGTTTCCCGTTCACTTAGGCGGGCAAAGCCCGGACATGGCCGCCATCCGGGAAATCGCCGAGAACAACAGTCTCGCTGTCGTCGAAGACGCCAGCCACGCCCTCGGCGGCGCTTATGCCCATTCCGGCGAGGCAACCGTCGGCGCGTGCGCCCACAGCGACATGGCCACATTTTCGTTCCATCCCGTGAAGACGGTCGCCATGGGCGAGGGCGGCGCTATCACCGCCTGGGATGCGGCGCTGGCCGAACGGCTTCGTTTGCTGATGAGCCACGGCATGACCCGGGACGCCGACGCTTTTGTCCACAAGGACATGGCCTTCGATAAGGGGGAAAACGACGCCAACCCGTGGTACTACGAAATGCACGACATCGGGTTCAATTACCGGGCCAGCGACATCCATTGCGCGCTCGGCCTGAGCCAGCTCGGCAAGCTGGAAAAATTCGTCAACCGCCGCCGCGCCCTGGCCGATCATTATGATGCGTTGCTGGCACCGTTGGCGCCGTTGGCGCGGCCCGTCACCCGGATGCCAGGCGGCAAGCCCGCTTGGCATCTCTATCAGGTGCTGATTAATTTCGAAGAAGCCGGGCAGTCACGCGCCGACGTTATGAAGGGGCTCCGAGACCAGGGAATCGGCACACAGGTTCACTATATACCGGTTCACCACCAGCCTTATTACCGCCGGCGCTATGGCGAACAAACTTTGCCCGGAGCTGAAGATTTTTATGGATGCTGCCTGTCGCTGCCGCTTTTCCCCGCCATGGAAGAAACCGATGTCGAGCGGGTGGTGACTGAACTAACATCAGTATTGGGAGGTTCCTGACCCGTTATGACAACCGCCGTTATCATCCAGGCGCGCATGGGTTCAACACGGCTGCCGGGCAAGGTGCTGGAAGACCTGGGCGGGCGGACGGTGCTGTCGCATGTGATCGAGCGCTGCCAGATCCTCCGCAACGCCGACGTCGTCTGTTGTGCGGTTCCTAAAAGTGCCGACAGCGACCCCGTCGCCGCCGAGGCCGAACGCTGTGGGGCCGTCGTCTTTCGCGGATCAGAAAACGACGTGCTGGATCGTTATTTCCAGGCCGCCGTCTCGCTTGACGCGAACGTTATCGTGCGCGTCACCAGCGACTGCCCGATGATCGACCCCGATGTCGTTGCCCAGGTGATCGAACTTCTAAAGGACAGCGACGCCGATTTTTCCACCAATAACCTGCCCCCGTCGTGGCCACACGGTCTGGATTGTGAGGCTATGACCGTCGAGTGGCTGACGCGCGCCTGGAAAGAGGCCGTCGAGCCGATGGATCGCGAACATGTGTCGCCCTTTATCCGCCGCCATCCCGACGCCCGCATCGTTAATCTGGAGGGGCCGGGCGGCTCGTTGACCGACCACCGCTGGACTCTCGACTATCCAGAGGACCTGGTTTTCCTGCGCGCCCTATTCGCCGTGCTGCCGTCAGGCCAAAAAATCCCTGGCCTTGAACAGATTCTGGGGGTGTTGAAGGCGCATCCCGAAATCGCCGCCATCAACGAAATACATAAAACGGTAACCGCCGGCAAGAGCTTTTAAAACTATGACGGTTGCGCCAACTCCCGTCGTCTCGATCCGCGCCGATTACAACGCCGAAATCGGTTACGGCCATGTCATGCGTTGTTTATCCGTCGCCAAGGCCTTGTCTTCGGGCGGGGCCGTGCGGGTCCGCTTCCTGATGACGCAAGCCAGCGATGCCGCGTTGGTGGAAACGGCCGGATTTGAGGTGTTGGAGTTTCTCGGCGATGAAGACGACATTGAAGAAATTCTCATTTATGCCTCCCCCGAAGAAGGGCC
>JAQBYB010000064.1 GCA_027624235.1 Pseudomonadota bacterium
GAAGCCCGAAATAACAGACGAGCGCCAGGCCTTGATTCAACAGGCGCTCTCCGTACACAAGTCCAAGGTTCATGTCCTTGACGATATCAGTGAGGAACAACGCCAGAAGCTGACCTTCCTGGCGCTCCAATCCTTAAAAATCAACCCTGGTTCCGTCGTCACCCCCGGCGCGAATTCCAAAAAAAAGCGTAACAAATAGGCGTTAACGGGTTTCCGTTGAATAAAATCGTATTTATGATGGCCAACGGTGGCCATCGGATCGGAATACCCCGACCGCGAGGAAACGCCAAAGAATTTGCCGGCCAGGGAGTTATGTCTATGGAACAATCCGCCGAAGCCGATGCCCTGAAAAAGGAGCTGCTGGGCCTGTTCAAATATTTGAAACGGGTGCGCGAGGAAATTGCCGCTATTAACCGCCCGGCCGACGAAGAATTACACTTTGACAGCATGTCCGATCAACTGGACGCCATCGTCAAAGCTACCGAAGAAGCCACCGACACGATCATGGGGTGCATGGAGAAAAACGACGACATCATTGTCGAATTGAAAAAGTCCATCACCGACCCCGAACAGGTCAAGCAGCTTGACCAGATTTCCGCCAACGGCGCCGACGTCTTCGAGGCGTGTTCCTTCCAGGACATCACCGGTCAGCGAATCACCAAGGTGGTAAAGTCGGTGACCTATGTCGAGGATCGGGTCAACGCCCTGATCAGCGTCTGGGGCAAGGATGAAATCGACCGGATTGAGGTCAAGCCGACCGTTGAGAAAACCGAAGACGAAAAACTGTTAAAGGGGCCGGCGCTGGAAGGCGAAGGCATTACACAGGATGAAATCGATAAACTTTTTGATTAAAAACGAGAGGGTTGAATGGTCCGAACTGCATTATTCATTTTTGCGATTTTGTTGGGAGGATTGGCGATGAATGCCAAGGCCGAAGCCGCCGACCCAGAAAACACACTGTTGTTGGAACTCAAGGACGGCACCGTTGTCATTGAGATGAGACCGGACCTGGCGCCCAAGCACGTCGCCAGGATTAAGGAGCTTGTGCGTCAGAAGTTCTACGACGGCATCGTTTTTCACCGCGTCATCGAAGGCTTCATGGCCCAGGGCGGCGATCCCACGGGCACCGGCAGCGGCGGTTCCGGCCAGAATATTCCGGCGGAATTTACCAACGAACCGCACGTTCGCGGCACGCTGTCCATGGCCCGCTCATCGGCACCGAACAGCGCCGACAGCCAGTTTTTCATCGTCTTCGCCAAGTCCCAGTTTCTGGATGGCAAATACACCGTCTGGGGCAAGGTCCGGGAAGGCATGAAGTTCGTCAGCAACATCAAGCGCGGCGATGCGAATGATAACGGCGCCGTCGAAGGTCCGGACAAAATCATCTCCATGCGCATGGCCGCCGACGTCAAGAAAAAGAAGTAGTCTTTACGGCTTCGTTGCCTCGATCCGAACCGGCACCGCGCCCTTGATATGCAGGTCGCGCTGCGGGAACGGAAAGCCGACGCCGTTGTCGCCGAATTCCTGCCAAACCACCAGAAGGATCTCGCTTTTGACGTTGGACAGGCCGTTGCGCGGGTCATTGATCCAGACCCTGAGTTCCAGGTTGATGGCGCTGTCGCCAAACCCCACCAGAAGGCAGGCCGGCGCCGGTTCGACCAGCACCCGGTTGACCGCCGAGGCGGCCTCGATGGCGATCTTCATCGCTTTCGTGACGTCGGCGTCGTAGGAAATCCCGATCGGCAGACGCAAGCGGACCAGGCGGTTGGAAAACGACCAGTTTTCGACCCGGTTGGAGATTAATTCCTCGTTGGGGATCAGATGCTCGATACCGTCCCTGGTGATCACCGAAACGTAGCGTGCGCTCAAGGTGTTGATCCATCCATAGGTGGTGCCAATGGCGATCACGTCGCCCGGCTTGACCGAACGGTCCATCAACAAAATGAAGCCGCTCACCAGATTGGAGAATACTTTCTGCAGACCAAAGCCGATACCGAGGCCGATGGCGCCGGAAAAAACCGCGAACGCGGTAAGATCGATGCCGACGGAATCAAGGGCAACGACAAAGGCAATGGTGAACAGAACGACCCGGAACAGCTTCCCGAACAGCACCCCGGCCGCCGGCGTCACCCCCGGCATGGCGCTCAAGCGCCGTTCCAACAACCGCGAGAAGTTTCCGGCCACCCACAGCAGCACGCCCAGCGCGACCACCGCCTTGATCACGTCGAGAACGGAAATACGGACCTCGCCTATGTGCAGGGCCATGATGTTGAGCACGGCGGTGGTCGGGCCCAGAAGCCCGGTGATGTTCAATGCCGCAATGGTCCATGCGGCGACGGCGATGGCCCGCGACCAGACGGCATTGCGAATCAGGGTCGAGGCCAGGCGGATAATCACCCAGGCGGTCAACAGGCTGACGACGATCTCGATCAATTGGCTGGACCGGCCTGCGTATTCGGCGGCAAAGACGGAGAACCACTGCAGCGTCAGCCAGATAACCGGCAGGCTGAGCTGCGCCACGGCCTGGGCGACGGGGCGACCGTATCGTTCGTACCAGGGAAAATCCCAGTCTTTTTCCAGCACCCGGCTAAACCGCTCCGCCGCGATCCAGGCGATGAAAAAGGCAACCGCGATGATGATGAACTGGATAACGGCGCTGAGGACAAAGACATAACCCTGCGCCCACGCCGTGAATTCCGCCAGCTTGGCCTCGATAAAGACGGGATCAAGAAATTCTTCCAACGCCCCCCCCCAAATCTCGCCAATGTACCAAGGCCGGCTGACGGTAACAATAGGATAGCCGGAAGATTGCAGCCATAGCCCCCCTGCAACCCGCATTACCTATAGGGTTTGGCCTTCGATGGTTTCCGGTTATCGGGGCAGACTGGCCGACTCGGACAATGTGCCTTAGCCCAGTTCAGCGATCGCGGCTTCGATGGCGTCCAGCGCCGCTTGAGCCTTGGCGCCGTCGGGGCCGCCGGCCTGGGCCATATCGGGACGCCCGCCGCCGCCCTTGCCGCCGACGGCTTCCGAGCCGACGCGAACCAGATCAACGGCGCTGGTGCGGTCGGTCAAATCCTCGGTGACGCCGACGACCACGGAGGCCTTGCCGTCGTTCACCGACACCAGCGCGACAACGCCCGTTCCCATTTGTTTTTTCAACTCATCGGCCAGGCTTTTGAGCTCCTTCGCCGGCATCGCGTCAAGCAGTCGCGGTTGGTAGGAAATACCGCCGACATCCTTGATTTCGGCATCCCCGCCGTCACCACTGGCGATCTTGTCACGAACGGTTTTGATGTCGGCTTGCAGCGTACGGCACTCGGCCAGAAGCGCCGCGATGCGTTCCGGCACCTCGGCGGGCTGCACCTTCAGCAGCGCCGCCGTCCGGCCGAGAATATCATCGGTGTCGGCGGACAACGCCGCATCGGCCTTCCCGGCGTCGCTTTTCTTGTCGGCCTTTTCAACATCGCCGCCGCCACTGCCGCTCGCCATTTTGCGGCGGGTTTCGACCAACACCCGTTCCAGATCCCGGCGTTCGGCCATCAGCTCCCCGATGCGTTGCGGCACCTGGTTTGATTCCACCTGCAACAACGCCGCCGTATCGGTGAGGGCTTGCGCGGCCCCGGCCGCATGCTTGCGGGCGCCGTCGCCGGTCAACGCCTCGATGCGCCGCACCCCGGCGGCAACGGCGCTTTCGCCCAGTATTTTGAAAATTTCGATGTCACCGGTGTTACGGACATGGATGCCGCCGCACAGTTCCGTCGAAAAGGCGGCATCCTCGCCGCCCATCGACACGACGCGGACTTCGTCCCCGTACTTTTCACCGAACAACGCCATGGCGCCGGCTTCGACGGCGGCATCGGGCGCCATCAGCCGGGTGACGACGTCTTTTTGAAGGCCGATCTGGCGGTTGACCTCGGCCTCGATGTTGGCGATTTCATCGGCGTCCAGGGGTTTCGGGTGGCTGATGTCAAACCGCAACCGGTCGGGGGACACCAGCGAGCCTTTCTGCGTCACATGCTCGCCCAAACGTCGGCGCAGCGCTTCGTGCAACAAATGGGTGGCGGAATGATTGGCCCGCACCCTGCGGCGGCGCACGGCATCGACCTCCAGTCGGACCTCATCGCCGACCTTCAATTCCCCCGCATCGAGGCGACCGACATGAACATACAGGTCATTCACCTGTTTCTGGGTGTCGGTAACCGTGAAGGTGGTGTCTTCGGACGCCGTGCCCGGGGATGAAATCGTGCCGATATCGCCGACCTGACCGCCGGATTCCCCATAAAACGGCGTTTGATTGACAATCACGCAGGCCGTGTCGCCGGCCTTGGCGACGTCGGTGCGTTTGCCGTCGATGACCAGGGCCAGGACCCGGCCCTCCGCCTGTTCGGCCTCGTAGCCAAAGAATTCCGTGGCGCCCAGGTCTTCACGAATTTCAAACCAGATGTTTTCGGTCGCGGCGTCGCCGGAACCGGACCAGGCTTTGCGGGCTTCGGCGCGCTGGCGCTCCATGGCGGCGTTGAAGGCATCGTTATCAACACTCATGCCCTGGCCGCGAAGCGCGTCCTCGGTCAAATCCAGAGGGAAGCCGAATGTGTCGTACAGCTTGAATGCCGTTTCACCGTCGAGCACGCCGCCCGGCCGCATATCCCTGGTCGCCGCATCGAGCAGCCCCAACCCCCGTTCAAGGGTCGTTTTAAAGCGGGTTTCCTCCAACTTCAGGGTTTCCGTAATCAGCGCCTCGGCGCGAACAAGGTCAGGATAGGCGGCGCCCATTTGATCCAGCAGCGTCGGCACCAACTGCCACATCAGCGGGTCTTCGCAGCCCATCAGGTGGGCATGGCGCATGGCCCGGCGCATGATCCTGCGCAACACATAGCCGCGCCCTTCGTTGGACGGCATGACGCCGTCGGCAATCAGAAAACTGGTGGCCCGCAAATGATCGGCGATGACCCGGTGGGAAATATTGTGCTCGCCATTGGGTTTGGTATTCGACGCCTCGGCGGAGGCCTTGATCAGGGCCTTGAACATATCGATTTCGTAATTGTCGTGGGTGCCCTGCAGGACCGCGGCGATGCGCTCCAGCCCCATGCCGGTATCGACGGACGGTTTCGGCAGGTCGACGCGCTCATCAAGGCTGAGCTGCTCGAACTGCATGAACACCAGATTCCAGATTTCGATGAAGCGGTCGCCGTCTTCATCGGGGCTGCCGGGGGGGCCGCCGGGAATGTGATCGCCGTGATCGTAAAAGATTTCCGAACATGGCCCACAGGGGCCGGTATCCCCCATCGACCAGAAATTGTCGGAGGTCGGAATGCGGAGAATTTTTTGCTCGGGCAAGCCGGCGACTTTCTTCCACAGATCGAAGGCCTGATCGTCGTCGGCGTATACCGTCACCAGAAGCTTGCCTGCGGCCAGGCCGAATTCCTTGGTCACCAGGTTCCAGGCCAGTTCGATGGCAAATTCCTTGAAGTAGTCGCCAAAGGAGAAATTGCCGAGCATCTCGAAAAAGGTGTGGTGACGCGCCGTGTAGCCGACGTTTTCCAGGTCGTTATGCTTGCCGCCGGCGCGCACGCATTTCTGCGAGGTCACGGCGCGCTGATAAGGCCGGGTCTCATTACCGGTGAAGACGTTTTTGAACTGGACCATGCCGGCGTTAACGAACATCAGGGTCGGATCGTTCAACGGCACCAGCGCCGACGAGGCCACCTCTTCGTGGCCGTGGCCGGAGAAGTAGTCCAAAAACGCCCTGCGGATATCGTTGACGGTTTGCATGGGGGGTAATTTAGGCAAGGACGGCCAAGATTGAAACGCCTCAAAGGCCTCCAGCCGTAATTTTCCCAGGCGCCTCCTCCGGTGCATAAAAAAGCGGCCCCTTCCCCCCTGTCATGAATGCGAGGAGGGAAAGGGCCGCTGGATGGGACGATCGTTTCAGGGAGGGGCTTTTTCCCCGGCGGCTTATTCGGCGTTCGCCGCCGGGTCGGTTTCGTCGTCGGGCGCTGTCTCCGGCGCGACCGCAATATCGTTGGTATCATCGCCGTCATCACCGGCTTTGTCGTCATCGGGCGAGGCGATCATCATTTCATCGGCGATCAGGCCGGCGTTCTGGCGGATCAGGGCCTCGATCTGGGCGGCGATCTCCGGGTGTACCTTCAGGTAAGTCTTGGCGTTTTCGCGGCCCTGGCCGATGCGTTCGGAATTGTAGGAAAACCAGGAGCCGGATTTCTCAATAATGTTGCCGGTGACGCCGAGATCGAGAATCTCACCCATTTTGGAGATTCCCTCGCCGTACATGATGTCGAATTCGACCATCTTGAACGGCGGCGCCAGCTTGTTTTTGACGACCTTGACCCGGGTCTGGTTGCCGACCACTTCATCGCGGTCCTTGAGCGCGCCAATGCGGCGGATTTCCATGCGGATCGAGGAATAGAACTTGAGCGCATTGCCGCCGGTGGTGGTTTCCGGATTACCGAACATGACGCCGATCTTGATGCGAATTTGGTTGATGAAAATGATCGTCGTGTTGGATTTGGCCACCGAGCCGGTCAGCTTGCGCAGCGCCTGGCTCATCAGCCTTGCCTGCAGGCCGACGTGATGATCGCCCATTTCGCCTTCCAGTTCGGCCTTCGGCACCAGGGCGGCGACACTGTCGATGACCAGCACGGCGACGGCGCCGGAACGGACCAGGGTATCGGCGATTTCCAACGCCTGTTCGCCGCAATCGGGCTGCGAGATCAGCAAATCCTGGATATTAACGCCGAGCTTTTTGGCATAGGACGGGTCGAGGGCGTGTTCGGCGTCGATAAAGGCGCAGGTGCCGCCGAGTTTCTGGGCCTCGGCGACCGCATGCAGCGCCAGTGTTGTCTTGCCGGAGCTTTCCGGGCCGTAGATTTCGACGACGCGGCCACGCGGCAGACCGCCGATGCCGAGCGCAATATCGAGGTTGATGGAACCGGTGGAAAAGACTTCGGCCTGGACCACGTCGCGTTGGCCGAGGCGCATCACCGAGCCCTTGCCGAACGAGCGTTCGATCTGGGTGATCGCCGCTTCGAGGGCCTTGCTCTTATTCACGTCCTGTTTCTCCACTACGCGCAACGGTGTTTCCGACATGGTACAGCCTTTCTTATTTCACATGTTTACTAAATGGTTCAACGAATGCAGCAGAATCGGTTAAACCTCTGTTAAACCAGATAGTACACCTTTTGTTCTCATTGGCAAGAGTTTTTTTAAATTGTTGAATTATAAGTATAATTTAGCATACATTCTTTTTTTGTTCAGGGTGTTTTTGGCCCGGAACCGGGCGCGGCGCCGACAAGCAAGAAACCCCCTACCCCCGCATCACCTCTTTGACCTTGGCCGCCAGGCCCTTGAGGCTGAACGGCTTGGGCAGGAAGTGGATGGAGGTGTCGCGGTCGATTTCCTCGCGGAAAACGTCCTCGGCGTAGCCCGACATCAAGATGACTTTGACGTCGGGCAGCTCGTGGCGGACCAGGCCGACCAGGGTGTGGCCGTCCATGCCCGGCATCACCACGTCGGAGATAATCAGGTCGATGGGAATGTCGTTGGCGTTAATCACATCAAGCGCGCCTTCGCCGTTTTCGGCCTCAAGCACGGTATAGCCCTTGTTGCGCAACGCCCGGCCGGCAAACAGGCGGACCGCGTCTTCGTCTTCCACCAATAGCACGGTACCGGAGCCGGTGAGGTCGCCGTCGGCGGTGTCCGCGTCGAGGCCGGGTGTCTTCGGAACGACGGCGCCGGAGGCGATGTCTTCGGCTTCGGCGTCTTCGGTGTATTCCGGCATATAGATGGAGAACGTGGTGCCCTCGCCGGGCGCACTATCGACGAAGATGGAGCCGCCGGTCTGATGGACAATGCCGTAGACGGTGGAAAGCCCGAGGCCGGTGCCGGCGCCGACCTCCTTGGTTGAGAAGAACGGCTCGAAGATGCGCTCCATGTCCTCCTTGCGGATGCCGGTGCCGGTATCATTCATTTCGATGAGGATATAGCGGCCCTTGGCCATTAAGTACGCGCCGCGCTGCACCGGGGCGTCGAGCCTGTATTCCGAGGTTCGAATGGTCAACTGGCCGCCGCCGGGCATGGCGTCCTTGGAATTGACGGCAAGGTTGATGATGATCTGGTCGAACTGCCCGCGGTCAACCTTGATCGGCCGGAGGCCGCCGCCGTGTTCCAGCGTCAGCTCAATTTTCTCGCCGATCAGCCGGGCCAGCAGCGCGGTCAGCTCATTGATGGTTTCGGTGACGTCGAGGCGCACCGGCGCCAGCGCCTGTTTCCTCGAGAACGCCAGCAGTTGGCGCACCAGGATGGTCGCCCGGTTGGCGTTCTGTTTGATCTGCTGAATGTCGGCGAACGATGGGTCATCGGGGCCGTGACGCGCCAGCAACAGGTCGGAAAACCCGATCATCGCCGTCAGCAGGTTGTTGAAATCATGCGCGATACCGCCCGCAAGTTGGCCGATGGCTTCCATTTTCTGGGATTGGGCGAACTGGATTTCCAGGTTGCGCTGTTCCGTGGTGTCGATGAAGTGCAGCGCCAGACCCGAAATTTCTCCCTGGGCGTCCTCCATGCGGCTGGCGAAAAGCGACGTCATCAATTCGCGCCCACCGGCGCCCGGCATGCGGGCTTCCATGTGGGTGGCCCGCGCCGTTCCCATCACCACCTTGGACAGTGCGGCGGCGATATCGCCGCGATCCTCCTGGGCGACCCTGGCGGCAAACGGCTGGCCGATCAGGTCTTCCGGGTTGATGCCGATGAACTTGAGGAAGGCCCGGTTGCATTCGGCGATGTTGCCCTTGAGGTCCAACAGGACAATCCCCACCGGCGCCTCGTCGAACAACCAGTGCAGGCGGATTTCAGGGGCGGCGTCACCGTCATTGACCCGGTTTGCATCGAGGCGTCGCCATTCCGTGCAGCGCAGCACCACGGAGCGGCTATAGGCGGGCTGGCCTTCGATACTGTCGCCCAGGGATTGCACCACCCAGGCCTTGAAGATATCGCCGTCGATGCGCCGGAAGGTCACGGTAACGGCGTTGCCGACCTCTCCCCGGCTGTCGTCTCCGATGCTGAGATAATCCTCAAGCGGAGAAGACACCATGTCTTCGGGGGCGACCCCAAGCCAGTCCGCAAGGGTCTTGTTGGCATAGCGGAAATTACCGGTGGCATCGGCGGAAAAGAACCCGACCGGCAGCAGGTCGAGGAAATCCGCCAGGTAGGTTTCCTCTTGGCGGCGCACCGCATCCACTTCGCGCCCGGCGGTGATGTCTTCGACCCGCCACAACGTGCCCGCCGCCGCCGTCGAGGCCTCAATCGGGCTAACCGTAAACCGACGCCATTCCAACGCCCCGGACGGGCCGCCAAGCGCCAGTTCACCATGACCGCCCAGGCCGGATAGCGCGATCAGCCGAAGCCGCTTGAATTCGGCCCCGGCGCCTTCATCCAGATCGGCTTCGATGGCGTCCAGGGAGCGGGCATGCGGCAGCAAGCGGTGCAAGGCGGGGTTGGTATACACAAATCGGCCATCCGGCGTGGCAATCAACAGGCCGTCGTCGGAACCGTCGGCGGCGGTGAGCAGCAGCCGGGCGGCGGACCCCGCGCCCCTGAACGCGGCAAGGCTCCAGGCCAGGGCTCCAAACGCCGCCACCGCTAACCCGGAAACGCCCAGCGTCAAGGCAATCATACCGGCGCCCTGAAGGTGTAAATAGACCGCCACAGCGGACAACGCCACGCTCAACACCGCCCACAGCAAAGGGCGCCGGGCAAGGCCGGCGGTGGTCTTTATGTCGTGGTTTGTTTTAGAATCCGTCATCCCGGTGACCCCATCCGGCGTTATTGTACCGATGGATTGCCGTCGGCGGAACCACTAGCTTGAGGCGGCAGGTCGCCGCGTTTGCGCATCACGTAGCCGATAATCTCGGCCACCGCCTTGAAGTGTTCGGGCGGAATTTCTTCGTCGAGATCGACGCCGGCGTAGAGGGCGCGGGCCAAGGGCGGGTTTTCGACCAACGGGATGTCATGGGCCTGGGCCACTTCCCTGATCCGCATCGCCAGATGATCGACGCCCTTTGCGACCAGCTTCGGCGCCGCCATGTCATCGATCTTGTATTGCAGGGCAATGGAATAATGGGTCGGGTTGGTAATGATCACATCGGCGTCGGGAACGGCCGCCATCATCCGTCGTTGGGCGCGTTCCAGGCGCACCTTTCTGATCCGCGCTTTCACATGGGGGTCGCCATCCGACTGCTTGTGTTCGTCCTTCACTTCTTGCTGGGTCATCCGCATTTTTTTGGTAAACGAATGTTTCTGGAAGGCTAAGTCCATGGCTGCGACCAACGTCATCACCCCGACGGTCCCCATGGCCAGTACAATGGCGATGATATGAATGCGGTCCAAGGTGAACTCCAGGTTCATGCGCGACATCACGGCCAGATCGTCCAGCCACGGCAACGCCATGAAGAAGGACACCGCCGCGACCACCAATAGTTTGAAAATGCCCTTCAGGAATTCCACGACGGCGCGCATCGACGCCATGCGTTTTACGCCTTTGAGGATCGACATCTTTGATACGTCGAATTTCAATTTTTCCGGCGAGAACATCATGCCGAATTGGGCGATGTTGGAAAACACGGCAAGAAAAAACAACATGCCCCACAACGGCGCCATGATCAGACCGACGTCGCCGACCAGATTGGCGAAGGTTGCATGCAATTGCTCGAAATCCGCCGGTATGGCGTCGGGGGATTCGAGGAACGGCGTCACCGCGCGGCTGAGGGAACTTCCCATATAAGGCGCCATGAAAAAAAGCCCGGCGGTGCCGCCAAGCAGGATCATCCAGGTTTTGACCTCCTGGGACTGCGCGACTTCGCCCTTTTCCCTGGCCTTCGACAGTTTTCGGTCGGTTGGGTCTTCTGTTTTTTGTGAGTCGTCGTCTTCTTCAGCCATCTGGCGTCCTTATCTCTGCCCTTACCGTAAGCCCCAATCCGTTAAGGCAAGATGAAGTTCTGATAGGCCTCCGAAAAGTGCTCCAAGAACACCATCATGATGCCTGAGAAAGTGATCGCCAGAACCCATATCTGAATGGCGATCTGAGCCGGAAGACCAAAGAAAAAGACCTGAAGCTGCGGCATCAGGCGCCCCAACAGGCCGAGACCGATATAATACGTCATCCCGACGATTATGAACGGCGCCGCCAACTGCAGGCCGAGCGCAAAACTGTCGGCGACCTGGCGTCCCACCACCTCCACCATACCCCCCACCGGGATGCTGGCCCCTGGTGCCAGCAAGGAGTAACTATCGACGATGGTCCTGATCATCAGATGGTGTAAATTGGTGGCAAAGATCAGCAGGGCGCCGGCGGTCAGCAAAAACCCGGCAATGGTGGAACTTTGTTGTTCGGCGATGGGATCCTGGATCATCGCGTTGGCCAACGACGAAACATAGGCGACCAACGTGCCGGCTGTCTGCAAGGCACCCATGAGGATGCGGGCGATGGTGCCGAAAAAAATACCGTTCAGAATCTCGACGGCAATCAGAATCGCCATTGCGAGGGCGCTTGGCGGACGCACCGGCAGGCTTCCGATCAACACCGGCGCCATGACGAAACTGAGGGCCAGCGCGATACCTAAACGAAACTGCATGGACACGAAAATGGCGCTGAAACCGGGAAAAATCGCCAGGGCCGAGCCCAACCGGGCAAAAATCAGAAAAAAGCCGAACAGGTTAAGGGTCAGCAGTTCCTCAAGCATCGTTCAACCAATAACGACAATCATGCCGAATAATCGCTGAGAAAATTCGATCAGTGTCGTCATCATGAACGGCAGGAACAAGATCAGAGAAAGGAAAATGACCAGAATCTTCGGAACGAAGGTCAGCGTCATTTCCTGAATGGTCGTCAGCGCCTGGAACAACGCGATGATAAGGCCGATCCCCAACCCGGCGATCATGATCGGGCCACTCAACTGCAAGACGACCCAAATTGCGTCACGGCCAATTTCGAGAATGATGGCCTCGTTCACAGGGGACCTTCTTTCACCGTATTGAAGGTTCTCGCCTAAATCGGCATACGGATAATGTCCTTGTAGGCATCAATAACCTTGTCGCGAATCGAAACAACAGTCTGTAACGTTACCTCGGCTTCCGCAACCGCTGTAACGACCTGGCTGATGTCGGCGTTACCGGTGATGCCGGCAATGGAAAGCTGCTCGCTTTTGACGCCGATTTTCTTGGCTTCCTCGATGGCGCCTTTGACCAGATCGGCAAAGTCGCCGCCCGGCGGGTTGCCCTTGGGGCCGACATCGGCCGTGCGCCCTTTGGCCGCCTGATTATAAGCGTTGATAACGTTGGTAATATTACTTTGCACCGAAATTGCCATTTGTTGCACCCAGGCGTAAGGCCCGAAGAGTCCTGTTTTTATAATGAAAAAGTCCAATAAATACGACAAGAAAGGACGGGAACCATGAGATCATTAGACATCGCAGCGACAGGAATGCTCGCTCAGCAACGAAATGTGGAGGTCGTGTCGAATAACCTGGCCAACATGAACACCACCGCGTACATGCGCCGACGCACGGAATTTCACGATTTGATCTATCAAGATCTGAGAAGGGTCGGCACCACCTCATCGGATGCCGGCACGATTGTCCCCTCGGGCGTGCAATTAGGGCTCGGCGTCAAGCTGGCGGCGGTTTACCGAATTCACGAACAAGGCAATCTAGAAGCCACCGACAACACCTTCGACATGGCCGTTCAAGGCAAGGGGTTCTTCCAGGTGACGCTGCCCAACGGCGGTACCGGCTATACCCGCGACGGGACATTCCAATTGGATGCCACCGGAAAAATCGTCACCCATGACGGTTACCCCCTCATTCCCGGCATTACGGTCCCTTCCAACGCCATCGACGTGACCATCAACCAATCGGGGCAAGTGTTGGCAAAAATCCAAGGCCAAGTTGCGTTTTCCAATGTCGGCCAGATCCAGACCGCGAATTTCCCCAACGCCGCCGGTCTGGCAGCGGAAGGCAACAACCTGCTGACGGAAACGCCGGCGTCGGGAGCGGCGATCACCGGCAACCCTGGCTCCACGGGTTTCGGTTCTATCCTGCAGGGGTTCCTGGAAACCTCCAACGTCAATGCGGTTGAGGAAATTTCCAACCTGATTTCCGCTCAACGCGCCTATGAAATGAATTCGAAAGTCATTCAGACTTCCGATGAAATGATGGGCACGTTGACGGCGTTACGGTAAGGAGAGAAGTGATGAAAAAACTCTGTTTTGCATTGATCCTAGCGGCCTTTTTAGTGCCGGCGATGGGAGCGTCGGAGGTTGCTGCGGCAGGCTCTTCAGCCAAACCCGTACCCGACAAAAGCGCCAAGGTCATCTTGCGCGATGCCGTCATCGTCAAGTCCAAACTGGTGCGCCTGGGCGACTTGTTCATCAACGCTGGAAAAAATGCGGACGTAACCGTCGCCTACGCGCCGGCGCCGGGGAAACAAGCGCTCTTCGATGCCCGATGGCTATACCGGGTGGCCCGCGGCTACGGTCTGGACTGGAAGCCAATCGGCGTTCAGGACCAAATCCTGGTGCAACGCGCGGGTCAGGTAATCACCCGAGGCGAAATCGAAGACAGCCTCCTCGCCGCAATGACCCAGTATGGCGCCGAAAAGTCCATGTCCGTGGAATTAAGCGACCGCCTGTTGCGGCTTTACGTTCCCGCCGGCGCCCTCGCCAGGATCGGGGTCGAGGACATTTCCTATGAGCCGCGCACCGGGCGTTTCTCGGCGATTATAAAAGCCCCTGCCGACGACCCCCTGGCGCCCAATACCCGTGTCACCGGCCGCCTTCACAAGGTCACCGAGATCCCGGTGATGGCTAGGCGAATGCTGAAAAAGGAAATCATCTCCAAGGGCGACATCAAGTGGATCAAGACGCGCAGCAACCGAGTCGGACGCGACACCGTGATGGAGAGCAACGAATTGATCGGCATGGCCGTGAAGCGCGGCTTGCAAGAGGGCCGGCCCGTACAAATCAGCGATATTGAACGGCCCATTCTGGTCGTCAAGGGATCTATCGTGACGATCATCCTGAAGTCGCCGAAAATGACCCTGACGGCGCAAGGCAAGGCACTCGATAACGGCGCCGATGGTGACACCGTACGCATCACCAACAGCCAAAGCAAAAAAGTCATCGAAGCAGAGGTAACCGGGCCCGGCAGGGTCGCGGTCGTGCCCACTGGTTCCCTGGCGATGAATTAAGGACGCTCACGACTGAATAGAGCCGCGTCCATCAAACTAGGAGAGACACAAAATGCCCACCAAGATCGCTCGAAATGCGCTGCGGATGACCGCCTTTGGCCTGGTCGCCCTGTCGGTGAGCGGATGCAATCTAGCCAGCCGCCTTTCCGAGGTCGGTGACGGCCCGAAATTGACCAAAATCATCAATCCGAATGCGCGACCCAGCTATAAGCCGGTCAGCCTGCCGATGCCGGCGCCCGAAATTGCCCAGGACAACCCTAATTCATTGTGGCGGGCCGGCGCCCGCGCCTTCTTCAAGGACCATCGGGCCAAGAACATCGGCGATATCGTCACCGTCAAGCTGGATCTTGCTGACAGCGCCGTGTTCAACAACAAGACCGAACGCGACCGCGACGACAGCGAGGACACCGACGTTACCAACCTGCTCGGCCTGGAAACCGAGTTCAGCAAAGTCCTGCCGCAAGCGATTTCGCCTGCCGCGGTAATGAGCTTCGGCAACAAACATTCAACGAAAGGCGACGGCTCCATCGAGCGCGACGAGACGTTGAAACTGACCTTCGCCGCCGTGGTCACGCAAATTCTACCGAACGGATCCCTGGTCATCGTCGGACGCCAGGAAATCCTGGTTAACAGCGAAGTTCGAGCACTGATGGTGACCGGCGTGATCCGGCCCTCGGACATCGATTCCGACAATACCGTCGCGGACGACAGTATCGCCGAAATGCGCGTTGCCTACGGCGGTTCGGGGACGCTGAGCCAGTTACAGCAACCCCGCTGGGGCACGCAAATCTGGGACATCATTTTCCCGTTCTAGGTTCGGTCGTTATTCGAACCTGGCAACTTACAGGCCGGTGCGCAAGCACCGGCCTCTTTTTGTGTTTTGCTGATGTTGCCGTGGAAGGAACGACCGCAACGGCTTATTCGTCGCGGTGGGTTTTTTCCATGCGCTCGTGGCGTTCCTGAGCCTCGATTGACAGCGTCGCGATGGGCCTCGCCTCAAGCCGGGACAGGCTGATCGGCTCGCTGGTTTCCATACAGTATCCGTAGCTACCTTTTTCAATACGCTCCAGCGCCTCATCGATTTTGGTGATGAGCTTGCGGGCGCGATCACGGGTCCTCAACTCTAAGGAGCGGTCGGTCTCAACCGATGCCCTGTCGGCGATATCCGATTCAACGCTGCCGCCTTCTTGGAGGTGTTGAAGGGTGCTGCTTGATTCACTCAGGAGATCGTTCTTCCAATTCAAAAGCTTCTGACGGAAGTACTCGAGCATCCGAGCATTCATAAATTTTTCCTTGACCCTGGGTTTGTAGTCAGGAGGTAATGTCACGTTCATTTTTTCGGTACCCCGGATGTTAAAGCCTCAAAGGTTTTTTTCGTGGGCGGAATATAGGGGGGGCGACCGCTCACCGCAAGCCTCAATTTTCCCCAAGCCCCATCTATAGAGCCTTGAAAATATTGTGTTTAGCTGGAGGTAGGGGGATCCCAGGGAAACCCCGAGGATCACAGGCCGCGGGTGAGTTTCGCGACCTCGACTTCGGCTCGAAGTTCAATCTCATCAATAATTTCATTGAGCCTGGGATCATCGCTGTTTTGGCGTTTTTGGCGCAGGTTATGCGCGAGTTCCGTAAGTTTATCCTTGGAAAGCACGCCATCCAGAATGGCCATCCTAAGACCGTCAAGATGGCTCAGAAGATCGTTGCCATATTGCAACAAAATCCCCTTGTAATTGCTCACCCTGGGTGTTCCGGAAGGATCTGCGGGTGGTGTTTTTCGCTAACT
>JAQBYB010000007.1 GCA_027624235.1 Pseudomonadota bacterium
TAAGACAGTGGGTTAAAGGTAATTTGAACTAGTTATCTGGTACAGCCCCTTATTTTTTAATCTGTCCGCCCTTAATCTATAATCGTTTTATGGCGCATGGGGCTTATTGCAAAGGCCCCAAACAGTTTTTTTGACCCAAGCCGAGGATGATGATGCCGGCCGATGTGGACAATGCCTTTGATATTGCGTTTTGGTTTGCCGATACGGCGTTGAACGAAAACGAATACCTGCAGCCGCAAAAGCTCCAACGGCTGATGTTTATCGCTCAAGCGTATTATTCGGTCGCCTTTAACGGCGCCAAGCTGATGCCGGCGACCTTTGTCGCCGACGAGATGGGGCCGATCGAGCCGAATATCTACATTGCCTTCTCAAAAGGACGACCCGAGGTCGACGCCCAGTTGTTTTTGCCGCACGAGGTCGAGGCCTTCCTGGATGGTATCTGGCGTCGCTTCGGTCATCATTCCACCGATCGGTTGAATGCGATGACCAAGGAAACCAGTGCCTACAAACAAGCCCATCAACGGGGCAATCGGGCCGAAATAACTATAGACGCCATGCGGCTTTCCTTTGCCCGGGCCGAGAAAACGCCCGGCGTCGCCCAGGTCATCAAGCCTAAAATCCTCAGGACCCAATCGGGCAAGCCGGTGACGGTCAAGGCCTGGGTGCCCGGCGCCAAATCGGCGGCCAAGAAATAGGCATCGATCAAGCGGGTAGCGAGCTTGTCGTTTTTTTCGGAAATCAATCACATAACCATTGCAATTTTGGCTAAATCCTTTCATGGTTTCGGCTAAGGAAAACAGGGCTACCATCTATAAACAGAATAAAACGAAACTAGGGAGGACAGTTACAATGACTACGAGCACGAAATTTCTGCGCGCCTTGACGTTCGGTATCGCCGCGGCCGGTTTGCTGGCGGCGGGCCCCGTTCACGCCAAGGTCGAGGGCGATACCATCGTTATCGGTTCGGCGATTTCCTTCACCGGTAAATATTCGACCGAGGGCATTCACGCCAAGAACGGCTACAACTTGTCCGTCAAGCGCATCAATGAGATGGGCGGCGTCAAGGTCGGCGGCAAAACCTATAGATTAAAAGTCGTCTACTACGATGACGAAAGCACCCCGGCGCGTACCGCCCAGCTGCTGGAGCGCCTGATCAAGCAGGACGGCGTTAAGTACTTCCTCGGCCCCTACAGCTCGCCGACGACCATCGCCGCGGCGCCGGTGATTGAAAAATACAAAGTGCCGATGATCGAGGCCGAGGGCGCGTCGCGTGCTTTGTTCAACAAGGGCTACAAATACACGTTCGCGGTGTTATCGACGTCCGAGCAGTACCTCGCCAGTGCCATCGCCCTCGCCGCCGAGCTGGCTGAAAAGAGCGGCAAAAAGGCGTCCGACGTTAAAGTCGCCATGGTCTTCGAGAACGACGCTTTCTCCCAAGACGTCCGCGCCGGCGTGGTCGATGACATGAAGAAATACGGCATGAAGGCGATCATCGACGACAAGATGCCGACCGACCTCTCCGATATCTCTGCGACGCTGACCAAGGTCAAGGCCCTGAAACCCGATGTGCTGGTTATTTCCGGGCACACCAAGGGTGCGGCGACGGCGGCCCGGCAGCTCACCGAGTTGAAGATTTCGGTGCCGATGATTGCAATGACCCATTGCGAGGCGGCGAAGGTTACCAAGAATTACGGCAAAGCGGCGAACGGCTACCTGTGCCCGACCCAGTGGGCCGAAACTCTTAGCTACAGCGACAAATACTTCGGTTCCGCCGCCAATTACAACAAGCTGTATAATGCGACCTATAATCAGAAAGGCAGTGTGCCGTATCAGGCGGCCCAGGCCTCGGCCGCGGTGCTGGTCTGGAAGGATGCCTTCGAGCGGGCAAACACTTTTGATATCGAGAAGGTTCGCGACGCCATTTCGGCGACGGACATGAAGACATTCTATGGTGACATCAAGTTCGCCCCGGCCGGCAACAATATCGCCAAGCCGATGGTTCTTCGCCAGATCCAGGACGGAGTATACAATGTCGTCGCGCCGCTCAAGTGGGCGTCCAGCAAGATCGACTGGCCCCGCAAATAATCACGGGTGTCCAGAGCATAGAAACAATGCTCCCAATCTGAGACTTGCCGCTTCTGCCATTGGCAGGAGCGGCGGTTTCTTTGGGATTTTAAGTCAATACCGGAGATACCCTCTCGATGCTGGTTAATTTTTCCCTTCTCATCCAGGCGCCGTTACTGAATGTCCAGCTTATGCTTGATGGGCTTTTTATCGGCGCCATTTTCGCGCTGGCGGCCTACGGCTTGGCCCTGGTTTGGGGGGTGATGAACGTCAAAAATCTGGCCCAGGGGGAATTCGTCATCATGGGCGGCTACATCGCGTGGTACATGGGGACCTTGGGTATCCATCCAATTCTGGCGTTGCCGGTGGCCGCCGTCCTGATGTTCGGCTTCGGCTGGGTGTTGTATGTGACGATCATCAGGCGCGTCATCGCGCGCGATCTGTTCACGTCGCTGCTGGCCACCTTCGGCATCGCCCTGGTGATCCAGCAGGCCCTCAATCTGGCCTTCGGGCCGGCGGTGCAATCGGCACATTCGGGATTTGAAATCCGTTCCTTTTTTGACGGGATGGTCACCGTCGCCGACATCAAGTTTGTTTCCTTCGGGCTCTGCGTCCTGCTGGCCGGCGCGGTCGTCCTGTTCATGAAGCGCAGCCGCATGGGCCAGGCGATCCGGGCGACGGCCCAGGACGCCCGGGCGGCCAAGGTCATGGGCATCGACACGGAGAGAGTCTACGCCTTCACCTACTCCTTGAATTGCGCCATCTGCGGCGCCGCCGGCGTATTGGTCTCGATGATTTGGGTGATTCAGCCGTTCTACGGCGTCCCGCATTCGATCCGCGCCTTCGTCATCGTCACGGCGGCCGGCCTCGGCAACCTGCCCGGGGTCATCCTTGCGGGCCTCGGGCTCGGTCTTGCCGAGCAGTATTCGGGGTTTGTCCTGGGCGCCCAATTTCAGCAGGCGACAGTCGTCGGCCTGCTGGTCATCGTCCTGATATGGCGTCAATATCTGTTGATTAAGCATCGCCAGGTGGTGCGATGAGGCGCGACAAGACGCCGCCTTGGGTTCTCGTCGCCCTCCTGCTAGCCGGAATTGCCGCCCCCTTCCTGTTCCCCGCGTACATCCTGCAAATCGCGATCCTTTGGATCATGGTGATGTTCGCCGTGACCTGGGATATCATGGGCGGACAGATGGGCTACAACTCGCTCGGCAACATCACCTTTTTCGGTGTGGGAATGTACATCACCGGCCTCGTCCAGGTCGGCCTGTTCACCGATATCGGCCCCTACACGTCGGCGCGAGGCGGCGAACAACTGGTGCTCAATCATGCCGATTATTTTTACGGCCTGCTGCTTGGCCTCGCCGCCGCGTCCGTCGGCTGCGCCATCTTGGCCGTGCTGATTGGCCAAACGATGTTTGGCCTGCGCGGCGCCTATTTTGCGATCGGCACGTTGGGCATCGCGCTGTCGGCCCGTGAACTGTTCGGCACCTGGGAATGGGTCGGCGGCGGCAGCGGCATTGCGCTGCCGGTCTATCCGGGCTACCCGGACGAAAAGTCACAGATTTTTTATTGGTTATGCTTTGTCCTGGCGATCCTCGCTTTCATGTTCGTCCGCTGGCTTTACTCGACCCGTTTCGGCTTGGCCATCAACGCCATCCGCGACGATGAGGACAAGGCCGAAGCCATGGGCATTCATACCAACCGGCACAAGTCTTTCGCCTGGTCGGTATCGGCCTTTTTCCTTGGCATTTCCGGCGGCCTGTTCGGAAACATGACCGGCTTCGTCGAACCGGCCGAAGTCGCCTTTCCGGTTGTCACCTTCGGCATCTTCATGGTCGCCATGTCGCTGCTGGGCGGCAAGGGAACGCTGTGGGGGCCTGTCATCGGCGCGGTGCTGTTCCACGTCGTCAAGGAAACGACCTGGACCTACTTCCTCGGCTGGCAGTGGATCGCGCTCGGCGTCATCATCATCGTCAATGTGGTGTTCTTTCAACAAGGCATTATGGGTTGGCTGATCATGAAATTCCCGGAACGCTTCGGCATTGCCGTTGATCGCTCGGGTTCACGCGATGGAGGCGCTCAATGACCGTTAAATCCATTGAGGTCCGCGGCGTCTCCAAGGCCTACGGCGGCGTCATCGCCAACCGCGAGATCTCTCTTGAGGTCGAAGAGGGGTCGATCACCGGCCTGATCGGGCCCAATGGATCGGGCAAGACGACGTTGTTTAATTCCATCGTCGGCTACCATCCCATTGACGAGGGGGAAATCCTCTTCGAAGGGCAGCCGATCCAGAAACTGAAAGTCCAGAAAATCGCCCGCCTGGGGCTGCTCCGGACCTTCCAGCAGACCCGCATCTATTCGAAAATGAATTGCGTCGACAACATGCTGATTTCGATACCGCACCGCACCGCCGGATGGCGGGAC
This sequence comes from Pseudomonadota bacterium, assembly GCA_027624235.1. Lineage (GTDB taxonomy): Bacteria > Pseudomonadota > Alphaproteobacteria > Rhodospirillales > Casp-alpha2 > Casp-alpha2. The sequence goes on from JAQBYB010000007.1 coordinate 4,489, forward strand.
ATGCTGACGCCGTATTCGGCGGATGATCTCGATCGCGCCAAAAACCTTCTCGAATTCGTCGGTCTGTACGAGAAACGAAATCTGATCTCCGGCGAGTTGTCGTTCGGCCAGCAGAAGCTGCTGGAATTCGCCATGGCGCTGATGAACCGGCCGAAGGTTCTGTTGCTTGACGAGCCGACGGCGGGCATCAACCCGACCCTGATCAACGGCCTGATCGACCGTTTGCTGCTGGCCAATTCGGAATTCGGCATCACGCTGTTCGTCATTGAGCACAACATGCGGGTCATCATGAACTTGGCCGAGAAAGTCTACTGTCTGGCCCATGGTGAATTGTTGGCGGCCGGTCCGCCGAATGAGATTCAGAACGACCAACGCGTCATTGACGCCTATCTGGGAGCGCACTGACATGGCGGTAAAGAAGCAGCCGCCGGAAGACGAAAGCGCCGAGGCCAAGCGGCGGCGCTCCGGCGGCTATCACGTCGGCACCGTCGATACGGTTATCTCGGTCGAGGACGTCAACCGCCAGGCCCGGGAAATGGCCGAGCCCGTGCCGATCGAAAAGATCGCCGCCCTGGCCGGCGGCAACCCCCACGTCACCATATCCAACCTGCGCGCCGGCTACGGCCAGATGGAGATTCTGCACGACTTCAACCTGCAAGTCGGCAAGGGCCAATCGCTCTGCCTGATCGGCCCCAATGGCGCCGGTAAGTCGACGGTTCTGCACACCATCTTCGGCTTCACCAACATCTTCCATGGCGGCGTCACCGTTGGCGTCGGCGCGGACGTGCGCGACGTCACGGCGCTGACGCCGAACCAGAAACTGAAGGAAGCCGGCATCGCCTATATTCTCCAGGACAAGTCGGTGTTTCCGGAGATGACGGTCGAGGAAAACCTGTGGATGGGGGGGTATTTGATGGAGAAGACTTCCCAGGCCAGGGAGCAGGCGGAAAAGATTTTCTCCAAGTATTCCAGGCTCGCGGCGCGCCGCACCCATCAGGCCAAGGTGTTGTCGGGCGGCGAACGGCGGCTTTTGGAAATCTCCCGCGCCCTGGTCATGGAACCGGAGATTCTTTTGGTTGATGAGCCGTCCATCGGCTTGGAGCCGCGCTTCATCGACATGGTCTTTGAAATCCTCGACGACCTTCAAAACAACGAAGGCAAGACCATCATCATGGTCGAACAAAACGCCAAGAAGGGGCTTGAGTTCGCCGATATCGGCTATGTCCTGGTCGCCGGCGAAACGGCGATCGCCGGGCCGGGTGACGAACTGCTGGAAAACCCCGAGGTCGGGCGTCTTTTCCTCGGCGGTTAGGTCAGATACAACACCAGATAGATCGCCAGCGCCGCCACCGCCCAGAACACCATACCGCCGGCGGTCGTCGTGCGCGCCAGGACGCCCCGGGGGCCAGTGTACTGAAAAGCCACTCTAACACATTTTTCCAACCACCCCACAAACCCGACCCGGATGGCCCTGTCGACTGGACCGAAAACCCGGACCAGAGCCTCGACCGCCCATGGCAGCGCGCGGCGATAGAACCAGTCCAAATCCAGGCTGATGGTCTGCGTCCGCTTCATCAGGGGCAGGCAAAGGAAGAAGGCAAGACCCGAGAACAACAGAAGCTGCAACGTGGTCAGCACTTTCGCGGCCTTATAGGGCACAAAATCCACGGGAAAGGGCAAAAGCGCATACAACGGCCCCGGAAAGACGCCGATCCCGATACACAGCGCGGCAAACAGCACCATCGCCAGGCGCATATTCAGTGGCGGATCCGGCGGCCTGAGTCCTGAATCCTTCTGAAAGAAAACAAACCAGGGAAACTTGATGCCGGCATGGAGGAACACGCCCGCCGACGCGGCCGCCAGTAGGAACCAGATCGTCGTCAGAGTTTCATCGGCCGCCGCCTGGGAAATCATCGATTTGGAGATAAACCCGGACGTCAGAGGAAACGAAGAAATGGAAAGCGCGCCGATAATACCACACACCGTGGTCAGGGGCATGGACCGAAACAACCCGCCCAAGTCGCTGCACTTGCGTTTTCCCGTCATCAACAGGACGGATCCCGCCGACATCAGCAACAACGCCTTGTAGATGATATGGGTGAAGGCATGGGCCGCCGCTCCATTAATCGCCAACTCGGTGCCGATGCCGATGCCGGTGATCATGAAGCCCACCTGGTTGACGATGGAATAGGCCAAAATACGCCGCATGTCGTTTTCCAACAGCGCATAGATGATCCCGTAAAATACCATGCCAAGGCCGATGAAGACCAAAAACTCGGTCCCCGGAAAGCCCCGGATCAGGACATAGACCGCGGTCTTGGTGGTAAAGGCGCTGAGAAATACCATGCCGCCCGGCGAGGCTTCCGGATAGGCATCGGGTAACCACGCCGAGAACGGCACCGCGGCGGCATTGATCAGGAAACCGAGCAGGATCATCCAGGTGGCGAAAGAGTCCGCCTTCATGGCGGCAAACGTCATGTCTCCGGTGGAATTGAAGTGGGCGATAATGCCGACCAGCAACAGCGAACCGCCGAGAACATGCACGCTCAGGTAACGCATGGCGGCCTTTAATGCCTGTGGGGTGCTGGCGATCAGCAGAACTGTCGTGGAGCCCAGCGCCATTGCTTCCCAGAAAAGGAACAGCGTTAGCATGTCACCGGCAAAGGCGACGCCGATGGCGCTTCCGGCATAGATAAAGGCGGCGGTGATTTCGATGGTCCCGCAGTGATTCAGGGCATACAGGCCGCCGGCAAACGCCATGATGGAAAAAATTATGGCGAACAGCCGGCTCAAGGCATCGCCGTTTACAGGTATCAGTGTGTAGTCGAGAAACGAAACGTGTGCCGGTGCCCCGTCCGGAACACCCCACACCAGCCCCAGCACCAACAGGGGCAGCACGAGAATCCAGACTTTTTGCACCACCCCCCGCAGGAGGGGTATGGCCAAGGCCCCGGCAATGAAGGTCACGCCCGGGGGTAGGGCCTCAATCGCGATCATAATACGTATCCTCGCGTTTCAGGAAAATCCCAAGGCCTTTTGCGCCGACGACCATCGCCACACAAACAATGAACCCGTACCAGGCATTGAAGGCGAAGGTGCCATCGAGGCCGAAATAGCCTTGCGGCTGAACCCACAGCTCGATGGCAACCAAAAATGCCAGCAGAACACCGCCCCCGATCCAGAGCTTGCGAATTGTCTCAGGCCGGATGAGCCAGTGCACAGGCGCCTCCTTATTTTTGGCGGTCCGGGACGGTTTGGTGTTTTTTCGGACCTTATCCGTTTTTTCCGGTTTTTTAGTCAACCCTCGTCCTCCAATCCCTATGGTCCCATAACCAGACGCATCAGGTCGAAAACCGGACCCGGGTAGAAAAACAGCACCAGACAGCCGGTTGAGGAAATGGCAATGGCAATCAGGCAGGGCACGGGCGCCTCCCTGATGCCCTGGCTTTGTTCGCGGTCATGACTATGGTCGTGATCCGCATCGTGGTTATGTTTTGCGGCTGGTTCGGGGTTGTTCAAGGAGGTTGAGAAAAAACCATTAAACGGTATCTGCAACAGGTAGACAACGTTCAGCAGCGAACTGACCACCAAAACCGCGACAATGACTATTTGCCCGGCCTCCAATGCGCCCAGCATTAAGTACCATTTGCTCCATAATCCGCCCATCGGCGGCAGGCCGATGATCGAAAGGCTGCCGATCAAAAAGGCCAGTGTGGTGAACGGCATGGTTTGGCCAATACCCCGCATGTGGCTGATTTCGGTCTTGTGGGCGGTGACGATGTAGGCGCCGGCGCAGAAAAACAGCGTGATCTTGCCGAACGCATGCATGACGATATGCATGCCGCCGCCGATGACGCCGAGGTCGCTGGCCAGCATCGCGCCGATGACGATGTAGGAAAGCTGGCTGATGGTCGAATAGGCCAGCCGGGCCTTGAGGTTGTCCTGTTTCATGGCGACCAGGGATGCAATCAACACCGTCGCCGCCGCCAGGTATAGAAGCCACTGGCTGGCCTCGATGGAAGACAGGAAATCGACGCCGAAGATATAGACCGCCACCTTGAGCACCGTGAACACCCCGGCCTTGACCACCGCCACCGCGTGAAGAAGCGCCGATACCGGCGTCGGCGCCACCATTGCGGCGGGTAGCCAGCGGTGGAACGGCATCAACGCCGCTTTGCCGATCCCAAACACATACAGCCCGAGAAGAACCGCCGCCGTCAGGCCGCCGACCTTGCCGTCGAGGATTCCGCCCTGAGTGAAATCAAGCGTCCCGACCAGGGACCAGGTCCAGATAATGGCGGTTAACTGAAAAGCGATGGAGGTGCCGAGCAGGGTTCCCAAATAAACCCGCCCGGCGCGTTTGGCCTCGGGCGTGCCGTGGTGGGTGACCAGGGGGAAAGTGGAAATTGTCAGCACTTCATAGAAGATAAACAACGTCAGCATATTTCCGGCAAAGGCAATGCCGACGGCGGCGCCGATGGCGACGGCGAAAAGCGCATAAAAACGGGTCTGGTTCCGCTCATCGTGGCCGCGCATATAGCCGATGGAATAGATCGAGGTGACGATCCACAGGAAACTGGCGATCCCGGCGAAAATCATCCCCAACGGCTCGACCGTGAAAACGATGGCAAGGCCGGGCAGCATCTCGAACAAGGTGACCGAAGGCGTCGACCCACCGGCAACGGCGGGATAGATGCTTGCCACCAGGTAAAACAGAACCGCACCGGTGATCAGCGCCACCGTCTCGCGGAGGTTCGGGTTGGATCCTGTCAACACGATCAGAACCGATCCCACGAAAGGGGTCAAAATGGAAAAAAAGATCGCCTGCTCAACGCTCATTGAACGCCACCAAGCAAGGTTTCAGCCGCCCCGGTGGCGATGTCCAATGGCAAGGTCGCATTGATGCCGAAATAATAAGACAACCCGATCATCACCCACGTCGGCACCAGCATCGAGGCCGGTGCTTCGGTAATCTCGGCGGCGCCCTTGGGCGGCGGCTTGAAGTACGCGGCTTCGACAACGCGCCACACGTAAATGACCGCCAGCAGGGAACTGACCAGGATTGCAACCACCACCGGCCACCAGCCTTTTTCCAGGGCTCCTTGAATCAAATACCACTTGGAGATAAATCCCGCCGTCAACGGTATCCCGATCAGACCGAAGCCGCCGGCGACGAACGCCGCCATGGTCAACGGCATGCGCTTGGCCAAGCCTTCCATGCTTTCGATCTGGACCGAGCCGAGGCGGAGAAAGACACAGCCCATGACCATAAACAGCCCGCCCTTCATCAGGGCGTGATTGAACAAATGCACAAGGCCCGCGGTCATGCCGATGACCGAAGCCATGGAAAGGCCGAGGATCATGTAGCCGATCTGGGCAATCGACGAATACGCCAACAGCCGTTTGACGTTGCTTTGGTAGAGGGCGACCGCAGACCCCCCGATCATCGCGGCGATGGCAAGGGAGACGAGTATTTCCTGAAGCCCGAAATCGTCGAAAATTCCGCTGCCGCCAAAGATCGTGAAAAGAATGCGGGCGAAGGCATAAACCGCGACCTTAGTGCCCGTCGATGCCAGGAACGCCGACACCGCCGACGGCGCATGGGTATAAGCGTCGGGCAGCCACAGGTGCAACGGGACCAAGGCCAACTTCAAGCTCAGACCGACCAACAGGAACGCCAGCGCCACCATGATGGTCCGGTTGCCGTAAAGGTCCGGCACCAGGGTCGCCAGGTCGGCCATGTTCAGCGTTCCCGTCACCTGATACATCATGCCGACGCCGATGATGTAAAAGGTGGCGCCGATGGTGCCCATGATTAAATAACGATAGGCGGCGATCAGCGCCTTGCGGTCGCGGCCGAGGCTGATCATCACGTAAGACGACAGCGACGAAATCTCCAGAAACACGAACAGGTTGAAAACGTCGCCGGTGATGGCGATGCCCAACAGCCCGGCAAGGTTCAATAAATACATGCAATAGAACAGGTAGATCCGGGGTTCTTCGATTTCCGCTTTGATGCTGGCCCGCGCGTACGGCATCACCACCGACCCGATCAGGGTAACGATGACCAGCATGAAGGCGTTGGCGAGGTCGATGCGGTATTCAATGCCCCAGGGCGCCGGCCAACCGCCGAGCGAATAGATGATGGTTCCGGTTTCCAGAACGCGGCCCAGCAGGGTCAGGGCAATTGCCAGCAACACCCAGGTCATCCCTGTCGCAATCAACCAGGCGGCGCCATGCCGGCGCAGAACCAGGCAAACCGGAGCCGCCAAAAGCGCCAGCACCACCTGTAACGCCGGAAGATGGCTGAAGAGGGAGGCGGTCATCAAGACTCACCCTCCTGTTTCTCAATCTCGTCATCTTCGATGGTGCCGTAGGCATCGCGGATGCGAACCACCAACGCCAACCCCAATGCCGTGGTCGCCACGCCGACGACGATGGCGGTCAGAATCAGGACGTGGGGCAGGGGGTTGGAATAGGTGGTGATGCCATCGGCTAAAATCGGCGCCGTGCCGCCCTTGACCTTGGCCATGGTGATGTAAAATACGAACACCGAAACCTGAAAGATGTTCAAGCCGACAATTTTTTTAATCAGGTTGTCATGGGAGATGACGATATAAAACCCGGTCATCATCAACACGATGACGATCCAATAATTGATCAGGCCAATAAATTCCATGGCTCAGTGTTCCTGGCGGGCGAAGGTAAAGAAGATGGCAATCATCGCCGCCGCCACGGTTAAACCAACGCCGAATTCGACCAACAGGATGCCCACGTGCTGACCACCGACCGGATCGGCGGCCAACACCGAATAATCAAGGAAGTTGCCCCCTAAGACCATACTGGCGACGCCGACGCCCGCGTACAAAAGAACGCCAAGGGCCAGAAACAGGCGCGTCACCCGTGCCGGGATCAGGGAGCGGGCGGTGTCGATATCGAAAATCAGCGCGTACAGGATAAATCCCGACGCGAAGATTACCCCGGCCTGAAAGCCGCCGCCGGGACCGAAATCGCCGTGCCATTGAACATAGAGCGCAAACAATAAAATAAACGGGATCAGAAGCTTGGAGACGACGCGCAGGATGACGTTGGTTCTCATGCTGTCGCGCAGTTCCCCGACCGCCATGCGATGGGATCTCCGCCTCCCAAACTGGGGCCGCCCGATGATCAGCAGCACGCCGATGGCGGCGGTAAAGATCACGAAAACCTCACCCAGGGTGTCATAGCCGCGATAGCTTGCCAGCACCGACGTCACCACGTTGGCCACGCCGATTTCCTGGCCCGATTTTTCCAAGTAATACGGCGCGACATGCTGATGGATGGCCGCCGTGGGATCGCCAAAGGGCGGCATGTCCAGGGTCCCGTAAATAAGGACGCAGCCTGTCACCACCACCAACACCAGTGCCCATGGCGAGCCGCCCGTCGTTTCGGTTTTTTCCTCGCTGGTCGTCAGCGCCAGGGTGCCCAGCATCAACACCGTTGAGATGCCGGCGCCGACGGCGGCTTCGGTAAAGGCAACATCAACGGCATCCAGAATGACGTACAGGACGGCCGCCGTCAGGCTGAAAATTCCGGTCAGCATGACCACGGCAAATAGATTCCGAAGTCGCGCCACGGCAAATCCGATCACCGCCATAAAACCCATCAGCGAAAAGATAATCAGGTTTTCGATGACTCGCCTCCCTTGGTGGGGGCTTTGCCTTTGGGGGTTACAGTCTGTCGGGGACGGACACCGCCATGCAACGCCGCCCGCGCCAGGGCATGGGTCGCCGTCGGGCTGGTAAACAGGATGAAAATAACGATCAGGACCAGCTTAATGGTAACGATGCTCAAGCCCCCCTGGATCATCAAGCCGGACAACACCGCGCCGGCGCCCATGGTCTCGATGATGCCGGCCCCGTGCATACGCGCGAACACATCCGGAAGCCGGATCAAACCAATGCCGCCGATAATCAGAAACACCGAACCGACGGCCAGCAGCCCCCAACTGAGGATTTCCAGAACAATATCCATCAGATGTCCCCCAACTCGTCGCCGCCGGTCGGACGGCCCATGTGGGAAAATTCGACATACTTGGACACCGCGATGGTGCCGATGAAGTTAATCAGCGCGTAAACCAGGGCCAGATCCAGAAAATCCGGCCGCCCGCTCAGAAAACCGTAAACGCAAATCAACACCACGGTGAGTGTGCCGAAGGCGTTGACCGCCAAAATCCGGTCATAGACCGTCGGCCCCATGATCGACCGGAAAACCGCAAGAGCCATGGTCACTAAAACGGCCAACGCGACGGCGGCCATCATTGCGCCGGTCCTCCGGGGGCGGTATTCGGGGCGCTCTTGTCGGTTTTGGGGTGGGCCTCCACTTCGGTGACATGGCGGTCCATCTCGCCGGTTTTCAGGTTTTCCGCGGCGTCCGTGGTTAACGCATGGACGCTCAGGTTGTCCTTGTCGATGTCGATCGTCACCGTGCCCGGCGTCAAGGTGATGGAATTGGCATATATCACATGCCCCAAGTCGGTTTTCTGGGTCGCGGTAACACCAAAAACGGTGGGCTGGATCGGCATTTCGCGGCTGATGATGACCCGGGCGACGGCGATATTGGCGAGGATGATTTCCTTGAGTAGCCAGGGCCAGTATAAGAACGCCCGGAAGGTCAGATGAATGGGATGGCCTTCGTGATCAATCACATCCATGCGGTGCGCGATCCAGACGACGGCAATAACCGAAGCAACGCCGAGGCTGAGCAAGAGGGGCGTGAAGAAACCTGACAGCATTAGCCATAGACCGAGCAGAACCAGCCCTAAACTGAATGCATGCAGCAAAACAAAATGCCTCCCTCAAACGGCAATCCGGTTGTTCCGAATTATTAGCCGTAAGGATAATTTCACTGCCCCTAAGAGGCTAGACAATAATCAGTTTTTTTTATGGCCTTTTGCGAGAACTCCGGAATTTCGAAAGAAGCCTTGTCGATGTCCCTATGATTGGGCTATGGCTCTGTCATGAAACGAATTTTTCATCAATTTTCGGCCCTATTGCTGGTCTTCCTTGTCGCCCCATGGCCGCAGGCGTATGCCCAGGCCCCGGAACAGGGCGCCCCGCTGAATACATTCGCATGGGACACGCTTGAAATTGTCACCGAATCGGGGCGACGCCATCCGTTCAGAGTCGAAATGGCGATCACCCCATCCCAGCAGGCCCAGGGCCTGCAATGGCGGAAAGTCCTGGCCGACGATGCCGGGATGCTTTTTGATTTCGGCGCCTCGAAGCCGACCGCGTTTTGGATGTTGAATACCTATCTGTCCCTGGACATGATTTTCATCGCGTCCGGCGGAAAAATCGACAAGATCGCCCGCGCCACAAAGCCATTGTCGCTGGCCGCCATCGCTTCGGATGGCCCGGTCAGGGCCGTCCTCGAAGTCCGGGCCGGGACGGCGGCGCGGCTTGGCATCCAACCCGGTGACAGGGTCGAACACCGGATATTTCACTGAGTCTTGCCACAGACTTGCGCCCAGCCGGGCTAAGCCTTACCTTCCGGCTTATACCGGGACGACGGGCCTGGGCAACATGTCGGGGCGTGGCGCAGTCTGGTAGCGCACCTCGTTTGGGACGAGGGGGTCGGAGGTTCGAATCCTCTCGCCCCGACCATTTTCCAAGGATATGCCGTTATGACCGAAGTTCGAATTTACAAGCCAGCCAAGACCGCCATGCAGTCCGGGCGCCGGAACGCCAAACGCTGGGTGCTGGAGTTCGAGCCGGCCTCGGCCAAGCAGACCGACTCCTTAATGGGTTGGATCGGATCGTCCGATACCCGCGGACAAGTCCGGCTTAGGTTCGATAGCAAGGAAGACGCCTTGGCCTTTGCCCAGACGAACAAGTTAACCGCGCGTGTCCAGAATCCAAAGCCCAGACGCATTAAGCACAAGAATTACGCCGATAATTTCAGTTTCCATCGGACGGTTTAAATTCTATTCCTTGGTCATGGGCGCCCGTAGCTCAACCGGATAGAGCGCGGGATTTCTAATCCCGAGGTTGCAGGTTCAAGTCCTGCCGGGCGCGCCAATCCTTTAAAATCGGAAACACCGAATGGCCGATCAACAAAATTCCGAAAATGGTGTGATCGACTTGTGGCCGACCAAGATATTGCGGCGGCGCCCGGTTGATCATGAGACCTGGAATAAAGAACTCATCAAGCTGGTGCGTGAGCTGGAACGCGCCAATAAAAACCTGACCACCGATTACCTGGCGCCGGACCTGTTCAACATGGATCATCCCGCCGTCAACTGGTTGCGGGAAAGCGTCAACGCCACCGTAATCGAATACCTCAAGCATCTCGGCATTGATTATCCGGTCAATTGGACGATTACGGGCTGGCCGAACGTCAACCGGTTCGGCGATTATCACGACCCCCATAACCATCCGTGGTCGTATCTCAGCGGGACATATTACGTCAAAATGCCGGCGACGCGGGAAACCCTGCAAAGCCGAAGCGATGTCAGGCCCGGTAGCATTACTTTTTATGACCCCCGCCAGGGCTCTAACATGTTGGCCATCAAAGGCGACCCCTATGTTGACCCCGAACACACGGTGCTGCCGGAACCAGGGCTGATGTTATTGTGGCCGGCCTTCGTTAACCATTTCGTCCACCCGAATTTAAGCAAGGAAACCAGAATTTCCATTAGTTTCAATATCGTGCTTCAATGGTCGGACGCTTACCTTCCGAACCAGGGCTAGCGAAAAGGGCGCGGGTTTTCTAAAATAGTTCCACGTTTGCCCAAAGACCCAAGGACGTTCCGAGATGAAGATCGTCGGCACTGCGCAAGAATATAACCGCAAGGACAACCGGATAGAGGTCCCCGCCTTTATTTCCATCGAGGGAAAAATTTATCGGGCGCTCGATTTAGGCCTAGGCGGGTTCAGGATCGGTGACTACGACGGTGAATTGATGCCGGGTATGGAGTTTCTTGTTGATGGTCTCGGCCTCAACCAAGACGATATCATCGCGGTGCGCATCGATTGCACCGTCGCCCGGCGATTGGGCAACCAGTTGGGCGCCGGGTTTGTCGAATTGGATTCACAGTCCTACGATGTGATCGACGCCTTGATGATGCGGAAAAAGAAATTCTTCGAAAAAATGAAAAACCGATAAGGCGTGGGATACGGGATCGTGGCGAAGAACAAAACTCAATCGGAACGCCGCCTCAATAAGCGGTCGAAAGCCCAGGAATTGGAGCTTTCCATCGAAGGCAATTCGTATGCGACCACTAACTTGAGCATCGGCGGTTCCATGGTCGAAGGCTATGACGGCGCGTTGTCGGCGGGGGCGTTGTTGAGTGTCAAGGGAATCGGTTCATCGGGGGGCAAGCTGACGAAAGTCGACATTCGCGCCAGGGTCAACCGCGCCAATCCTGAGGCCAGGCAATTGGCACTGACGTTTCTGGAACTCGACACCGGCGCCTACGAAATCCTTCAAAACTTCATGGCGATAAGGATCCAAGGCCTGAAGCCACCGAAAAAACCGGAACCGGACTCCGATTAAGGGTCAGCCGTAGAGGTCGTCCGGGTCGGTTTCGACATCGGCGATCACCGCCGCGTCGCCGTCGCGAACGGCATTGAAAAAACAGTTTCTTCGCCCGGTGTGACAGGCGACGCCGACTTGGTCGACCAGCAACAGTACCGTGTCTGCGTCACAATCCCAGCGGAAATCCTTCAACGCCTGGGTCTGGCCGGAGGTTTCACCCTTGCGCCACAGCTTTCCCCGCGACCTGGAAAAATAACAGACTTGTCCGGTTTTGAGGGTTTCGGTGATGGCATCGCGGTTCATCCACGCCATCATCAAGACTTCCTGGGTGTCGAACTGCTGCGCGATGGCCGCCACCAAGCCGTCATCGTTAAAGGTGATGGCGTCGAGAACCTGATCCGTGGCCGCGATGGCATTTCCCATGTCGCCGCTGGTTTTTTTGCTCATGGAGGCAGGCGTCCTTCCGTTTCAATAATCCCTACATCGTCTTTTCAAAGATATCTGTCAACAGGAGGGCCGATGGCTATAATGTTATAGTATAACACTTAAAAGATTCCTGGTGGACGAAGATGCGGCAAGCGGCCCCAACGACGACTTTCATGGATACCGGCCATGACCACGCCCATTGCCTGGATGAGGCGCTGGATCGGGCGGCGGCGTTGTGCGCGGACCGTGGCGTCAGGCTAACGGCGCTCAGGCGGCGGGTATTGGAATTGGTATGGGGCGGGCACAAGCCGCTTGGCGCCTATGATATTTTGGAAACCCTCAAGGCTGAACGGCGCGGCGCGGCGCCGCCAACCGTCTACCGGGCGCTGGACTTTCTGCGCACGCACGGGCTTGTGCATCGCATCGAAAGCCAGAATTCCTTCGTCGGCTGCCCCGACCCGAATAAACCCCACGGCGGCCAGTTTTTGATCTGCCGGACCTGCGGCTTGGCGGCGGAACTGAACGATTCAGGCGTCGATCAGGCCATCCGCAAAAGCGCCGCCAAGGCCGGGTTTTCGGTTGGGCGGCCGATTATCGAAATTCAAGGGCTTTGCCCGCATTGCCGAAAGAAGGGGTGAATGATGGCTCCTTCTGATCCTTTCGCGGCGGCCGATATACTGCTCGAAGCCAGCGATTTAACCGTTGTTCGTGGCGGTAAGGAAATCCTTGCCGGGGCCGGGCTCAAGGTGCGGGGTGGTGAAATTGTCACCCTGATCGGCCCCAACGGCGCCGGCAAGACGACGATCATTAAAGTCGTCCTGGGCTTGATGAAGGCTGACCAGGGCAAGGTCATGCGCCGTCCCGGTCTGGTCATCGGTTATATGCCCCAGCGCCTGCACATCGACCCGACCTTGCCGTTGACGGTCGGGCGGTTTCTGGCCCTTGGCGGCAGCCGCGGCAATGGAAAGGGGCGGGCCCGTGCCGCCGAAGTGCTGGGCGAGGTCGGCGCCGGGGCGGTCATGGACACGCCGTTGCAGGCGGTTTCCGGTGGTGAGTTTCAGCGTGTCGTGCTGGCCAGGGCCTTGCTCAGAGAGCCGGACCTGCTGGTCTTGGACGAGCCCTCGCAAGGCATTGACGTTAACGGGCAGGCCGAATTGTACCGGCTGATCGCCCGCATTCGTGACCGCCGTGGTTGCGGCGTTCTGATGGTGTCGCACGATCTTCATTTGGTGATGGCGGATACGGACGAGGTCGTTTGCCTTAACCACCATGTCTGCTGCGCCGGGCGCCCGGAAATGGTGACCAACGATCCCAGTTATATCCAATTGTTCGGGCGTCAGGTCGCCGGCACGCTTGCCGTCTATCACCATCATCACGACCATGACCACGATGCCGGCGGCAATGTGATTTCCCATGGCGAGGGGGAGGACCATCATGGATGAATTCCTGATCCGCGCCCTGATCGGCGGCTTCGGCGTGGCCGTGGTGGCGGGGCCGCTGGGTGCTTTCGTGGTATGGAGGCGGATGGCGTTTTTCGGCGGCACGCTGTCGCATTCCGCCTTGTTGGGGGTGGCGATGGGCATTTTGCTCGGCATCAACATCAACATTGGCATCTTTGCCGTTTGTGCCGTTGTCGCCGTGTTGCTGGTGATCCTGGCCCGACCGACGCAACTGGCCAACGATACCCTGCTCGGCATTCTTGCCCATGCCAGCCTGGCGTTCGGCCTGATCGGGCTATCGTTCATGGAGGCCAGGCGCATCGACCTGATGTCTTATTTGTTCGGCGACGTGCTGGCGACGACGGAACAGGACATTGCCTTGATCCTGATCGGCGGCGGTTTGGTGATCGCCGCATTGGTATTTTTGTGGCGGCCGCTTCTGGCGGCGACCGTCGACGAAGAACTGGCGATGGTCGAAGGGGTGCCGGTCAAGGCCGTCAACCTCGCCTTCATGTTATTGCTGGCGGTGATTGTGGCGCTGGCCATGAAGGTGGTCGGAATCCTGCTGGTGACGTCGCTGATTATTATCCCGGCGGCCACCGCCCGGCGGTTTTCGACAACCCCGGAACAAATGGCGGTATATGCGGCATTCGGCGGCTGCGCCGCCGTCGCCGGGGGGTTGTGGGGGTCGATGTCCTTCGACACGCCGTCGGGGCCGTCCATCGTCGCCGCCGCCTTTGCCTTGTTCGCGGTGTCGTTACTGGTCCCGGCCTTCAGGCAGCGGTAAGGCGGGCAAAACCCTTTTCCAGGTCCTCCATCAAATCGTCCGGATCTTCGAGGCCGATGTGAAGGCGTAGGCCCGGTCCGGCCGCCGACCATTCGGTGGTGGTGCGGATTTTCGCCAGTTCGATGGGAATAATCAGGCTTTCATAACCGCCCCAACTGGCGCCCATGGCGAACAATTCCAGCCCATCCAGCATCAAAGCCATCGCATCCTTGGAAACCTCGTTCAGGATCACCCCGAACAACCCCGACGCACCGCTGAAATCGCGCTTCCAAAGGGCATGACCGGGGTCGTCTTTCAGCGCCGGGTAGAGGACACGGGAAACCTCCGGGCGGCCTTGAAGCCAGGTCGCCACCTTGATGGCGTTTTTCTGGTGTCGTTCGAGGCGGACCGACAGTGTCCTGAGCCCCCTAAGCCCTAAATAACAGTCGTCCGGGCCGGGGCAGTTGCCCATGGCGTTGGCGGTATATTTGACCCGCTGGAATTGTTCCTCGGTCGAAACCGTAATGACCCCGAGCATGACATCGGAATGGCCGCCGATATATTTTGTCGCCGCCTCGATGACGATATCGACGCCATGGTCCAACGGCCGGAACAAAAACGGCGTCGCCCAGGTATTGTCCATCAGAACCAACGCACCGGCGGCCTTGGCCTCGGCGGCGACGGCGGCGACGTCGATGATCTCAAAGGTTAACGAGCCGGGGGACTCGATATAGACAACCTTTGTTTCGGGTTTGAGGTGTTCGGTAATGGGCTTGAGCGGATCGAAATAGGTGACATCGACACCGGAGCGTTTGAGCAGGGTATCGCAGGTTCTTTGCCGGGTCGGCCCGTAGACGTTATCGGCGACCAGGGCATGATCGCCGGCCTGTAAAAATGCCATCATGCTGATCGAAATCGCGGCCAGGCCGGACGATACGGCAACGGTATCGTGGCCGCCGTAGAGCGCGTTAACGGCATCTTCAAGGGCGAAGGTGGTCGGCGTGCCGGTGCGGCCATACTGGACACCATCAAAGGGCCTTTTCGGCTTGGCCTCATACGCGGCCAAGGTCGGGAATGTTACCGTCGACGCGTGATAAACCGGCGGATTGACGATACCGAAGTTTTCATCCGGCTTGCGCCCACGGTGAACGAGAAGGGTGTCCTTTTTCATCGGCCTTCGATCCAGCTTATTAGAATTTAAAGATAAAGTCCTGTTCCAGTGTCCAAAGATACTATGGCAAGGATGAGATGGCGATAACGATTACCGCTGGATAACCTGAACCCTTTATAAAATTTACGTTTTTCGCTTGAGCGTGTTTCGTAAACTCTGTTACCTTCATTGCATGGCCTTGTATTTAACACCGTCTGTCTGTGGTCTGGGGTCTAAATAATTTTCAAAAATGACAATAATCAGGGAGTAGTTACTTATGAAGAAGCTTACCATTGCCCTTGCCGCTTGCGCGGTGACGGCTTTCACTCTTAGCCCGCTGGCCGCCAACGCCGCCACCCTCGACAACGTCAAGAAACGCGGCATGCTCGTTTGCGGCGTCAGCACCGGCCTGCCGGGCTTTTCCAACCCCGACAGCAAGAACAACTGGTCCGGCATTGATGTCGATACCTGCCGCGCCGTCGCCGCCGCCGTGCTCGGCGACGCCCAAAAGGTCAAGTTCACACCGCTGACCGCCAAGGAACGTTTCACCGCCTTGCAATCCGGCGAAATCGACATGTTGTCGCGTAACACCACATGGACCCATACCCGCGACACCTCGCTGGGCATCAACTTCGCCGGCGTCAACTACTACGACGGTCAGGGCTTCATGGTGATGAAGAAGCTGGGCGTGAAAAGCGCCAAGGAACTGAACGGCGCCTCGGTCTGCCTGCAGGCCGGCACCACCACCGAACTGAACCTGGCTGATTACTTCCGCGAACACGGCATGAAGTATTCTCCGATCACTGTCGATACCTCCGACCAAACGATCAAGGGTTTCGAAGCCGGTCGTTGCGACATTCTGACCTCGGACCAGTCGCAGCTATATTCTCTGCGGACCAAGCTGCCCGATCCCAACGCCGCCATGGTTCTGCCGGAAATCATTTCCAAGGAGCCCCTCGGCCCGGTCGTCAGGCAGGGTGATGATCAGTGGTTCAACATCGTCAAATGGGTGCTGTATGCCCAGATCAATGCCGAAGAAATGGGCGTCACGTCCAAGAACGCCGAAGAAATGAAATCGTCGAAGAACCCAAGTATTGCCCGCCTTCTCGGCGGTGATGCCGGCGCCAAGATGGGCATCGGCGCCGATTGGGCCTTACAGGCGATCAAGCAGGTCGGCAACTACGGCGAAATGTTCGAACGCAATGTCGGCTTGAATACGCCGATGAAGATTGCCCGCGGCGTCAACGCGCTGTGGAACAAGGGCGGCATTCAGTACGCTCCGCCGGTCCGTTAATCGGTAATAATTTGTCCGACCCGGCCACGCGCAACCTTGCGTGGCCGGGAAGGGCATTTTCCGTATTCTCGAGTTAACGTTTTCGGGGGGGGGCGTCGAATGGCCGAAAAAGAAGGACCGCTGACGCCGTCGAAACCGGCGCCGTGGAACAATCCGGCGGTCCGCTCCATCGCCTTTCAGGCGCTCGCCATTCTTGCCGTCGGCTATTTCTTCTACGTCATTTTCCAAAATACCCTGACCAATATGGAGAAGCGGGGCATTTCGACCGGTTTCGGCTTCCTGACAGAGCCGTCCGGCTTCGGCATCCTGATGAGCCTGGTCGATTACTCCGAGGCCAGTTCCTACGGCCGGACATTCGTCGTTGGCCTGTTGAACACCCTTCTGATTAGCGTCCTCGGTATTTTCTTCGCGACGCTGATTGGGTTCACCGTCGGCGTCGCGCGGTTGTCGTCCAACTGGCTGTTGGCAAAAATCGCCACTGTCTATATCGAGACCCTGCGCAACATCCCGTTGTTGCTGCAAATGTTTTTTTGGTATTTCGCCGTTCTTGCGGCCTTACCATCTCCGAATAAGAGCATAGAGTGGGGCGGCAACTTTTTCCTGAACAATCGCGGTCTCTATTTTCCAAGGCCGATTTTCGAGGATGGCAGCGGGTTCGTCGGCGCGGCTGTCGTGATCGCCATCGCCGCCATCGTCTTGATGGCCAAGTGGGCGCACCGGCGCCAGGAAACCACGGGTCAACAGTTCCATACGGTTTATGTCTCCATCGGCATCCTGATCGGGTTGCCGGTGCTGGCTTATTTCGCCGCCGGTATGCCCATCAGCCTCGAATATGCGGCGTTGAAGGGATTCAACTTCCAGGGCGGCATGCGGATTATCCCGGAATTGATGGCGTTGTTGTGGGCGATTTCGTTCTATACGGCGGCCTTTATCGCCGAAATCGTCCGCGCCGGCATCCTTGCGGTCAGTCATGGCCAGACCGAAGCGGCCAATGCCCTTGGCCTGCGCCCGGCGCCAACATTGCGCCTGGTGGTTGTTCCGCAAGCGCTGCGCGTCATCATTCCGCCGTTGACCAGCCAGTTCCTGAATTTGGCCAAGAACTCGTCGCTGGCGACGGCCATCGGCTATCCGGATCTTGTCGCCGTGTTCATGGGCACGACCCTGAACCAGACCGGCCAAGCGGTCGAGATCGTCGCCATGACCATGGCTGTCTACCTGGCTATCAGCCTAACCATTTCGGCGTTCATGAACTGGTACAACAAGCGCAAGGCGCTGGTGGAGAGATAAACCATGAGGGGCGAATTTAAGGAAATCGTGGCTTTTGCGCCGCCGGCCAGCACCACCGGCGCCATCGGCTGGCTGCGCCAGAACCTGCTGTCGTCACCGTTCAATGTCCTGATGACCATCTTCAGCGCCTATTTGATTTTAAAACTGGTGCCGCCGGTTCTCGATTGGGCTGTGTTTAGCGCCGACTTTATCGGTAAAGACCAATCAGCATGTACATCGGGCGGGGCGTGTTGGGTGTTTATCGGGGCCCGCCTCGACCTGTTCATTTACGGCTTTTATCCCTTCGACCAATATTGGCGCGTTAATTGGATGTTCGCCCTGCTGGCGTTCACCTTCGTGCCGCAGTTCTTCGATGCCTTTCCGTACAAGAAACTGTTCGGCCTGATTGCACTGATCGTGGTTCCCGTCGTCGCCTATGTGCTGTTGCTGGGTGGCTCGTTCGGGTTGCAGCCGGTGGACACCAACAAATGGGGCGGCCTGATGCTGACCCTGGTGCTGGCCTATGTCGGCATCGTGGCGGCGTTGCCGATCGGCGTAATACTGGCGCTGGGCCGGCAGTCCAAAATGCCGGTGATCCGCACCATCTGTATCTGTTTTATTGAGCTGTGGCGCGGCGTGCCGTTGATTTCGGTGCTGTTCATGGCCTCGGTCATGCTGCCGCTGTTCCTGCCCGAAGGAATGAATTTCAATAAGTTGCTGCGCGCCCTGATCGGCATCGTCATGTTCCAGTCGGCCTATATGGCCGAGGTCGTCCGCGGTGGCCTGCAGGCGATTCCCAGGGGCCAGTCCGAGGCGGCCAGCGCGCTCGGCCTCAGCTATTGGAAAAGCATGGGGCTGGTCGTCCTGCCGCAAGCCCTGAAGCTGGTCATCCCCGGCATCGTCAATACCTTCATCGCCCTGTTCAAAGACACCACGCTGGTGCTGATCATCGGCCTGCTCGATATTCTGGCGTCGGTGCAATCGGCCATTGTCGACCCGGCCTGGCGTCAGGTTTCGACCGAAGGCTATGTGTTCGCGGCATTTAGTTTCTGGGTCTTCTGTTTTGGTATTTCCAGGTACAGCCAGGCCCTGGAACGCAAACTGCACACCGGCCACAAACGTTGATCATTTAGGTTCCCGTACAAGGAAAACAACATGTCCGATACAGCAACCAACCCCGCCTCGAACAATGGCCTCGCCGTTGAAATCAAGGAGATGCATAAATGGTACGGAGACTTCCATGTCCTCAAAGACATCAATCTGGCAGTGGAGCAGGGCGAACGCATCGTTATTTGCGGGCCGTCCGGCTCCGGCAAGTCGACCATGATCCGATGCATCAACCGGCTGGAGGAACACCAGCAAGGGCAGATACTCGTGCAGGGGATTGAGCTTACCGATGATGTGAAGAAGATCGATGAAATTCGCCGCGAAGTCGGCATGTGCTTCCAGCATTTCAACCTGTTCCCGCATCTGACGGTGCTGGAGAACTGCACCCTGGCCCCGATCTGGGTGCGCAAGACGCCGAAGGCCTTGGCCGAGGAAAACGCCATGAAATATCTGGAGAGGGTCAAAATTCCGGAACAGGCGGCGAAGTTCCCCGGTCAGCTTTCCGGCGGACAGCAACAGCGCGTCGCCATCGCCCGCTCGCTGTGCATGAACCCAAAAATTATGCTGTTCGATGAGCCGACCTCGGCGCTCGACCCGGAAATGATCAAGGAAGTGCTCGACGTCATGGTCGAGCTGGCCGAAGATGGCATGACCATGTTGTGCGTCACCCATGAAATGGGTTTCGCCAAGCGGGTCGCCAACCGGGTTATTTTCATGGATGCGGGTCAGATCGTCGAAGAAAACGAACCCAACGAGTTTTTCAATAATCCGCAAAATGATCGCACGAAACTGTTTCTCAGCCAGATTTTGGCGCACTGACAGATGAGGGTGAAATGACTAAAAGCCTCAGAGACCGCGCCGAAGCCACCACCAAAGAGGTTCAGGATATTCTAGGGATATCGGCGGACACGCATCCGAAGGAAATTGCCGACGCCGTTGAACAGGCGATCATCAAGGCGCTGCTTGAGGAACGGCAACGCTGCGCCGATGTCGCCTTTAAGTGCTGCGAGGAAGACCGCGACAAGGCGCATAAGGTTTCCGAGGAAATCAACCGCATCAACACGGCCCTGGTGGCCAACCTGTCGGCGTTGCGCTAACACCTAAGTTTCGATCGGCGTGTCCCGGCGCATCCCCCATTCCGACCACGAGCCGTCGTAAACGGCGACATCCGTCTTGCCGATTAAATAAAACCCGAATGCCAACATGGATGCGGTGACGCCGGACCCGCAGGTGGCCGTGATCGGGTCCTCCAGATCAAGCCCGGCCTTGGCGATGGCGGCGGCGATTTCATCGGCATCGCGCATGACAAAATTATTGTCTTTGTCTTGAAATTGACCGAAGGGCAGGCTGAGGCTGCCTGGAATATGGCCGGCGCGCGATCCTTCGCGGGGTTCCGGCGCGGTGCCTTCATAGCGTTCCTTGGTCCGCGCATCGACCACCTGTTCGGCGCGGTTGTCGACGTTGGTCAGCATTTGTTCGATATCACGCACCAGGGCATTGTTTTTGCGGGCCGTGAACGTGGCCGGGGCAGGGGCGGGGGGCTCGTCCGTCGTCGGCCGCCCTTCGGCCAGCCACTTTGGCAGGCTGCCATTGAGCAATGCGGCATCGTCATGCCCGAACACCCTGAACGTCCACCAAACCCTGGCCGCCGCCATACCACCGCCATTGGGATCATAAACAATGACCTTGTCGCCATCGCCGATGCCCAGCGCCCCGACCTTGGCCGAGAATGTTTCTTCGTCTGGCAGCATATGGGGCAGGTCGGTGCCAGCAAGGCAAATGTCATCGATGTTGAACCACACCGCGCCGGGAATGTGCCTGGCGGCATATTCCGTCTTGGCGTCGAGTTTGACGCCGGGCAGGAAATAACTGGCATCGACAACGCGCACGCCCTTGGCGTTCAGGTTATCGGCCAGCCATTCGGTGCTGACCAGGGCTTCCGGGTGGGCGTACTCCATAGCGTCTATTCCAGCCAGTCGGGGAAAGGCAGGCCTTTCTCTTTCAAAAATGTCGGGTTGAACAGCTTGCTTTGATAGCGGGTGCCGCCATCGGCCAGGATGGTGACGATGGTGTGCCCCGGTCCCATTTTCTTGGCCATGCGGACGGCGCCGGCGATGTTGATGGCGCTGGAGCCGCCGAGGCAGAGGCCTTCAAACTTCAACAGGTCGAAGATATAGGGCAGGGCTTCCACATCGGGAATCTGAAAAGGTTCATCGACGATCATGTCTTTCAGGTTGCCGGTAATGCGCCCCTGGCCGATGCCTTCGGTGATGGAGCTGCCTTCGCCTTTTAATTCGCCGGTGGTGAAATAATTGAACAACGCGGCGCCCATGGGGTCGGCGAGGCCGATTTTAACGTGGGGTGCGTTTTCCTTCATGAACATGGAAATTCCGGCCAGGGTGCCGCCGGTGCCGACGGCGCAGATAAACCCGTCCAGCTTGCCGCCGGTCTGTTCCAAAATCTCAGGCCCGGTGCCTTCCTGGTGGGCGCGGCGGTTGGCGGTGTTGTCCCATTGATTGGCGTAGAGCACGCCGTTGATCTCGGTTTTCGCCATCTCAGCCGCCAGGCGTTCCGAAACATGGACATAGTTGTCGGGGTTCTTGTATGGCACGGCGGGGACTTCCCTAAGCTCGGCGCCGCACAGCCGGAGCATGTCCTTCTTTTCCTGGCTTTGGGTTTCCGGAATGACGATCAACGATCGATAGCCAAGGGCATTTCCGCACAACGCTAGGCCGATGCCGGTGTTGCCGGCGGTTCCCTCGACAATCAGGCCGCCGGGTTGTAACGCGCCACGGGCCTCGGCGTCCCGGATGATCGACAGCGCGGCGCGGTCCTTGACCGAACCACCGGGATTAAGAAATTCCGCCTTGCCCAGAATTTCGCAGCCGGTTTTCTCCGACGCCCTGCGCAAGCGGATCAACGGGGTATTTCCGATGGCGTCAACGAAGCTTTTCAATATAGTCATGGAACGGTATTTTCCTGCCGGGTTTTATTTGAAGATAAAGGCGGCGGTGATGGTGTTCAAGCGCCCCATTCGTCTCTGACCCGCCCAAGGTTGGTGCGCAGCCATTGCAGCGCGATGATGGTCATGGCGTTGTTGATCCGGCCCCGGTCAAGCATTTCGAAGGCCTCAATGCTGGAAATGCTAAAGACGCGGATATTTTCGTGTTCTTCGGTGATGCCGAATACGCCTTCGGCGCGGCTGGCGTCGACCCGGCCGCAGAATGCAAAGACCGATTCCGAGGTTCCGCCGGGACTGACCAGATAGTGGCAAATGGACATGATTTGGCTAACTTCTAGGCCGGTTTCCTCGACCATTTCACGTCGGGCGACGTCTTCGGGGCGTTCCCCTTTTTCGATAATGCCGGCGACACATTCGACCAGCCACGGTGAGGTGTCGTCGTCAAACCAACCCGAGGCCAGCGCCGCATAGGCACCGGGCCGGAATTGTTCGATCAGCACAATCCGATCAAGGTCTGGATCATATGGCAGCACAGATACGGCATGACCACGCTCGAAAATTTCGCGCGACATCTCGCCGCTCCAGCCGCCTTCGAACAGGCGGTGTTTCAGGCTGTATTGATCAAGCCGGAAGTAGCCTTCGAAACGAATCGTCTTTTCAATGACGGCAACATCGTTGGTTTTCAATGTGGGGGTTTTAAAGGTGGTGATCATGGGCTCTCGTACGGGAATTGGTGAGACTTCTTTGTCGAACATGTGGGGGCGTTTGTCCAGCCGTCATGCCGAAGATGTTATTGGCGTGGAAAGTTGTCTTCTTTCATACTGAACGGCAATGCAATCAATGGAGATATGAGATGGCTGCACGCAGCGAAAAAGTGACGTTTGCCGGTGCCCATGGTGACATGCTGGCGGCGCGGTTGGATTTGCCAGAAGGTCATCCGACCGCTTATGCGCTTTGGGCCCATTGTTTCAGTTGTACCAAGGATATCTTCGCCGCATCCAGGGTGGCCAGGGGGTTGACCGATCACGGCATCGGGGTTCTCAGGTTCGATTTTACCGGCCTTGGCGCCAGTGACGGGAATTTCGCCAACACAAATTTTTCATCTAATATTGGCGACCTGTTGGCGGCGGTGGATTTTATGCGAGATACCCTGGAAGCGCCCAAAATCTTAATCGGCCATTCCCTCGGCGGCGCCGCCGTCTTGGCCGCCGCCGGAAAGGTCCCCGAAGCCAAAGCGGTCTGTACCATCGGCGCACCGGCGGACCCTGCCCATGTCGCTGAGCTTTTCCAGGAGAAACGCGAAGAAATTGACGCCAAGGGCGAGGCCGAAGTGTTATTGAGCGGGCGTCCGTTCCGGATCCAAAAGCAATTTCTGGAAGATATCGAAAGCCACAAGCTCGCAAACGATATTGCGTCCATGAAAAAGGCACTGCTGGTCTTTCATTCCCCCATCGATAACACGGTTGGAATCGAAAACGCGGGCCAAATATTCGCTGCGGCGAAACACCCGAAAAGCTTCGTCTCCCTGGATGACGCCGACCATTTATTGAGCCGCAAGGCCGACGCCGTTTATGTCGCCAATGTCATCGATGCCTGGGTTGACCGTTATCTGGGAGGCGACCAGCCTAGATCGGCGGGTATTGGGGTTGATCCCGGCACGGTGGTCGTCACGGAGACCGGTGCCGGAAAATTCACCAACACGGTTTCCATCGGCGGCAAGCATACACTCTATGCCGACGAGCCGGCATCCTACGGCGGTAACGACACCGGCCCGACCCCTTATGACTTGTTGTTGTCGGCCCTGGGTGCGTGCAAAAGCATGACCATGCGCATGTACGCCGACCACAAGGGCTATCCCATGGACCGCGCCATTGTCACCCTCAAGCATGATAAAATTCACGCCGAAGATTGCCTTGATTGTGAAACCAAGGGCGGCAAGGTAGATCGCATTGAAACGGAGATCGAAATTATCGGCGATATGGACGAGGACACCCGGCAAAAAATCGCCGCCATCGCCGAGAAATGCCCCGTCCACAAGACCCTTAAATCGGAAGTTCTGATTGAAAGTCGCTTGAAATAACAATTAAACGACAATCTATCCCACCGCGGCGTTCTATTTTTTTAACGCCGCGGTGGTCAATTTATCCAGCGCCACGGCCATGCCTTCGAAGGCCGTATCACGGTTCTTGATGTGGTGGCGTTCGGCCAAAAACTTGGGGTCGTTGTAAGCGATCATGACCTGGCCCTTTTCGTCCATCCAGGCCAAAATCTTCAACGGCAGATCGATGCCAATGTGCTGGTCGCTTTGCATCAAGGGGGTGCCGATTTTGGGGGTGCCAAAAATGAGGGTTTCGGTCGGGCGAAGCTCGGCGCCGATCTTCTTGGCACCGGCGGCGTGGTTGACGCGGGCAAAAACCGTCACGCCTTTTTCCTTGAACACCTTTTCCAGGCGATCCATGGTTTCCTTAACGCCGTAGGGGCTTTTTTTGTAGATCATGCCCTGATCAGACGCCTGGGCGAGCGGCGAGATCGCAAACAAAGAGAATAAGGCCAAAACGGCGACCTTCAATAATTTCCGCATTTTTTAACTCCCCGAAATAAATAAAAATTGTCCGGACATTTTACTAAAAAGACCCTTGGGTGAAATGGCTTAAGTCAGCATTGGTCATCACGTATTGGTGAATGGGCCGGGCCGGATAAAATTTAGGGTGCGTCCTGGACCGTGCGTTCCTTCGGAAACAGGACCGATACCGTGGTGCCGATACCGGGCTCGCTTTCCATAAACAATTCGGCGCCGTGGGCCTCGGCCAGCTTCTTGCTTAACGGCAGGCCCAGGCCTGTGCCTTCGTACTTGCGGCTTAATGTCCCATCGACCTGGCCGAAATCGGAAAGCGCCGTTTTAATATTTTTGGCTTCGATCCCGATCCCTGTGTCGGTGACGGACAATTCAAAACGCCCTTCGGCGTCGATTTTCGCCCGCAGGGTCACCGAGCCGCCTTTGTGGGTAAATTTGATGGCGTTGGACAACAGGTTAAGTAAAATTTGCTTGATCCTCAGTTCATCGGCAAAAAGCGCCGGAAGGGTCTTGGCGACGTCAATCTTAAATTCCACCCCGGCTTCATAGGCACGATCCGTGATCAGGCGCTGGCACGAGCCCACCAGCAAGGGCACATCCAAGTCTTTCTCCTCCAGCTCCAGGGCGCCGCGTTCGATGCGAGAGATGTCGAGGATATCGTTGATCAAATTCAATAAGTGTTTTCCCGAGTCATTGATGTCGGTCAGGTATTCCAAGAGTTTCGGTGGCGGGGCGGTGTCCGTGGCTTGATCCATCAAAAGGCTGGAAAACCCGATCACCGAATTCAACGGGGTTCTGAGTTCATGACTCATGTTGGCCAGAAATTCGCTCTTGGCGCGGTTGGCGTATTCGGCCTCTTCCTTGGCCGCCCTGAGTGCCGCTTCGGCTTGCTTGATTTCGGTAATATCAATGAACGACAAGGCGATGCCGCCTTCGGGCGTGCGGACCTCGCTAAGCATAAACCAATTGCCATCCGTGAATTGGCGGAGGAACGGACCACTGGGGTTTTGGTGCTGTTGAAGTCGCTCTTGGATGAATTCTTCCTCCCGGCCAATCGCCTCAACCATCACACCGCGTTCCACATTGGCGCGGAAAATATCCTCGAAGGTGCCGCCCGATTCGAAGAATTTTTGGGCGGCGGGATTGTTTCTGCGGTATTCGTCGTTAAGCGCCACCAGGCGGTCCTCGGCATCGAAAAGGGCGAAGCCTTCCTGCAGGCTTTCGATGGCGCCACGCAGCCGTTCTTCGCTTCGGCGCAAGGCCACTTCGTCGCGCTTGCGTTCGGTAATATCGGTCGAAATGGTTGCCGTTGAGCCGTCTGGAAACCGTTGCTCGTTGACCAGAAGGCAGCGACCGTTACGGTTTATTTCAAAAAGCCCACGCGGGTTTTTGTGTCGCTCGATACGCTCTTTGAGCCACTCCTCTTCCCGGCCTTCGATATTTTCATACACTCCATGTTCAATGAGGGCACGTTGGCGCTCGTTAAAATGCACGCCTGGGGCGATGGATTCAGGAACGTCCTTGTTTAGGTCTCGATATCTTTCGTTGGCGATGACCAGTCTGTCGTCGGGGTCATAAAGCACGAACAATTCCGACATCGCCTCGATGGCCCCGGCCAGGCGTTGGGTGCCTTCCTCTGCCCGTTGGCGCTCGGCGATTTCCTGGGTCAGCTCTTGGGTGCGCTCCTCGACCCGGCGTTCCAACTCATCATGAGCATGGCGAAGCTCACCCTCGACCCGTTCACGTTGAACCATGACGGTGGCGATATCGCGGGCCATGGCGTTAAACGCGGCCCCCAATTCGTGAAATTCCCGAGGTACCAGGCCCTGCAGTTTGGGAACCCGGGATTCAAGGTTGCCATCCTCGATTCGTTTCGCCGTAAGGACCACGGCTTCGACCGGCCTGACCAACATCCCCGACAGCAGCCAACTGAGCACCGCGGCGATGATGAAGCCCAAAATGATGAGCCCCATGGCGACACGGGTTACCTCGCTGGCGTGTTTTTCCAGTTCATTCAATGGCTGCGGGACCATCACCCCCCAGCCGGTCCGGGGTACCGTCGAGAACCCCGATATCATGTCGCTTTTAATCGCCGGGGAATAAAAAGTAGCGACCCCGGTTTCACCGGCCATCATTTTTGCGACCGGCGCCAGGTTGGCGATATTCTTCAACTGCTCCTGCCATTCAGGCTTTGGGTGGGCGATGATATTCCCGGCGTGATCAACAATCGCGGAATGGCCCCTTTCACCGAAAGCAACGGACTTTTGAAGCCTTCGGATATATTGGAGTTCCAAGGCCCCGATGGCGATCTGGTTAGCGCCGAGGCGCTGGATTAAAAAAATGGTCGGCCGTCCTTTGGCGTCTTTCATGACTGGGCTGAATGCCGGCGCGGCGGCGGTCATGATGGGGCGTAGTTTAGCCAGTAATTTTTCCGGAATTCGGGCGGGCGCTGCATCGGTAACATTTAGAAATGAGGTTATCCGGCCCTCATTATCAGAAATACAGACATGCCGGAAACCGGTGCTTTTGGCCAAAATAATGGCGGCATTTGTAGGCTTTCCGGCGAGAAGGGATTCGGAAAAAAAAGAAAACGACGCCTCTACTTCAAGGGCATAGCGGTCCAAGGCCGCCGTAATATTTTCAGCCAACAGCAAATGCTTTTCCGAAACGATGCCCAATTCCCTCTTCATCGCCGTATCCTCGACCCAAACCCCGAGGATCACCAAGGGCACGGTGGCGACCGCAATAAAGGCAATGGCCAAAAGGTGGCGAAGGCGTGGTTTCAAGCCGGGAACTCTCAAAAAAAGGTAATTTACAGCGCCGCAAACATACCATTTAGTATTAGAGCGCGACAACAATCGGGACTCTTGCCAAATTTATTGAAGGCCCGTTATTTCGCGGTACACTATTGTATGGTTTGCCACAAACTTAACCCACGTCAAGGCATGTTCTAAATCTGCCGTTAAAGTCATAACCATTAAAAACTGCTTTGACGTACTGAATAAAGAACCGCCCGATTAATAATCGGCGGCTCATATGAGGAGAAGGAAGATGCTATTTCGAGCCTTGAAGACATCTCTCACACTTTTGGCCGCCGCCGCCGTAATGACAGGTGGTATCATGACAGCATCGCCGCCGGTAGCCGCCGACGAAACCGCGTCAAGTATTGTTAGGGGCGCCAAGCTCTATGATAAGTGGTACAAGGTCGTCGGCCAAAAAAAGCCGACGAAGTCCCATGCGGCCTATCCAACCGATAAGAAGTACGCCAAGGACCCCGGCTCCAACTGGCGCTGTAAGGAATGCCATGGTTGGGATTACAAGGGTACGGACGGTGCCTATAAAACCGGCAGCCACAGCACCGGAATCAAAGGCATCAACGGCATGGCCGGCGCCGACACGGCCAAGATTGTTGCCGTCCTTAAGGACAAAACCCACGACTTAAATGGAAAATTGGGAGAAGACGACTTCCAGGACTTGGCCATGTTCGTCAGTAAGGGGCAAGTCGATTCGAGCAAATACATCGACGCCAAGAAAAATATCATTGGCGGCAACGCGGAAAAGGGCGCTGCCTATTACAACACCGTTTGCTCCAACTGCCACGAAAAAGACGGCGCCAAGCCGAAGGAAATGGGTAAATCGCTCGGCTCGCAGATGGGTAATCCGTGGGAGGTCATGCATAAGATCGTCAACGGCCAACCCGACGAAAAGATGCCGGCCCTTCGTGAATTCGGCATGCAGCCGGTTCTCGATATCATGGCGCACATCGCCACCCTTCCAAAGAAAAAGCTGAAGTAGAGGAGGATTAGGTAGATTTGGCTCCCGCCCCAACCCCTGGGACGGGAGCCTGTTCTGCCGACTGACCGGTGACCCTCATCTGAAAGGAAGCTGCCATGTCCGGGCCATCTTCAACTTCACATCTTTATCGATTAGGGATCGTTCTTGTTGCTTTTTTCGTCGCCGCCGTATTGGTCGGATGGTGGGCGGTGCCGTCGAGCTGGAACTTTGACGTTGACCACTGGTACCGCAAGGACGCACTGATCGATAATGCCCAAAAGCCGATGGTGTATGGCGGCAATGAATCCTGCAAGGACTGCCACGAGCCGGCGATGAAGAAGCTGGCCAAATTCAAACACCGGGCGCTGTCCTGCGAATCCTGCCATGGCCCGGTTGCCGATCACGTCCGCGGGAACAAAAAGTTCGCCGCCGCCAAGGTCGATAAGTCACGCTGGCAGTGTGAGAACTGTCACCAGGAACAAATCAACAGGCCGAAAGATTTCCCGCAATTTTCAAAGACCGGAGATATCGGAAAGTTCGTCAAGAAGCACAATCTTCTCGAAAAGAAGACTCTGTGTTTGGAATGCCACAACGCTCACGACCCGACTAACTGAACGACGGAGCGACTGATATGATGCCGATACCATCTCCAATAGAAGCAGACACTGATTCCCGGCGTGAATTCTTGAGAAATATTCTTGCCGGCACCGCGACGGCCACGGTCCTGATGGTGTTCGGCCCCGGTGCGATGGCGCTGAGCGATCCCACCCGGCGCACCAAAAATAAGGCCAAGCATCAGTTCGCCTATGTCATCAACATCAACAACTGTATCGGTTGCGGCAATTGCGTGCGCGCCTGCAATAAGGAAAATAATGTGCCCGCATCGGTTTTTAGGACCTGGGTCGAACGCTACGTCGTCACCGACGAAGGGGTCTACGTCGAATCACCAAACGGCGGCCTCAAAGGTTTTGAGGCCGTCAACAAGAAGCTCCGCCAAAATTTCAAGAAATCCTTCACGGTGCCGAAGATGTGCAACCACTGCGAAGACCCGCCCTGCGTTCAGGTTTGCCCCGTCGGCGCCACCTTCAAGACCGAGGAAGGCTTCGTTCTGGTTGACCACGCCCATTGCCTCGGCTGTGCGTATTGTGTGCAGGCCTGCCCCTATGCGGCCCGCTACATCGACCCGATCAAGCATGTGTCGGACAAGTGCGATTGGTGCTATCACCGGGTCAAGAACGGCAAGCTGCCGGCCTGCGTCACGGTCTGCCCCAACAAGGCAAGGCTGTTCGGTGATTTGAAGGACCCGGAAAGCGAGGTCACTAAAATCTTCAAGGAGGACCAATGGATGGTTCTCAAGCCCCACATGCACACGGACCCGACGTGCTTTTATATCGGCTTGCCCAGGGAGGTGGTGTGATGGAATTGCCCGGCGACGCCCTGGTCAACTTTATCTTTCCCAACAACGCCAAGGTGTGGTGGTCGGTCATGATCGTCCTCTACCCCTACCTGACCGGGTTGATGGCCGGTGCCTTCGTGGTTTCGGCGCTCAGCCACGTCTTCAAGATCAAGGAATTCAAGCCGATCGCCAACTTCGCCCTGATCGCCGCCTTCTGCTTCGGACTGTTCGCGGCGACACCTTTGTTGGTGCATCTCGGCCAACCGCAGCGGGCCTATGAGATCTACGTCACCCCGCACCTGACATCGGCGATGAGCATCTTCGGGTATTTCTACAGCGGCTATCTGGTGTTGCTGATGATCGAGATTTGGTTGATCTACCGGCCCTATTTCACCCGCATGGCCAACCAAACGAAAGGGTTCATGGGCTTCATCTGGTACCTGCTGACGCTCGGCCAGTTGGAATACAACCCCGCCTCCGCCAAGGTCGACCAAAAGATCATCGCCGTTCTCGCCGGGATCGGCATCCCCTGGGCCAGTGTTCTGCACGGGTACGTCGGTTTCGTGTTCGGATCGGTGAAGGCCGTGGCCTGGTGGGCGACGGCGCTGCAACCCTTCATCTTCCTGTCATCGGCCATCGTCAGCGGCATGGCGGTTCTGTTCCTGATGTACACCTTTATCCGTTGGCGTCAGCGCCAGGCATACGACTTTGCCATGGTCCGCAAATACATGGCCTTCCTGTGGGGCATCTTCATCCTCGATTACGCGCTGGAGGTGATCGAACTGGCTTTCGTCGTTTACGAACGAGGCTATCACTGGTCGCTCATCGAGCCGTTGTTAAAGGGACCGCTGTTCGATTCCTACGCCATCATGCAGATGGGCATCCTTTCCGTGACACCGCTCCTGATTCTCGGCTATGTCGTGTTGTCCAACATTTCGGGGCGGATGATGATCCACATGGCCAACTTCGGCAGCCTGATATTGCTTTTGCAGGTGTTATTCATGCGCTTCAACGTCGTCGTCGGCGGCCAGCTGATTTCAAAATCCGAACGCGGTTTCGTCGACTTCGAATGGGAAATCCTCGCCAAGGAAGGGATTTTAACCGCCATCGTTCTGTTCGTGGCGCCATTCGTCACCTACTACATCATCAGCCGCTTCATCCCGATTTTCGATGACCCGGCTGCGGGGAAAGAGGGAAGCTAAACATTTAAAACAATCGTCTGGGGGTCGTTTTGACAGAATTACATCACAGATAAACCTTCGGGAGGTGCGGCATGAGACCCATACATCAACTACCAAGTGCCTTTCGCCTGGCCGCCAAATTGATTGTTGCCGTCTCCGTCCTTGTCGCGGCGGCTGTTGTCGTTCCGCGACTGGTGGCGGCAGGGCCAAGCAATACGACGGAAGTGGCCCAGTCGACGGCAAAATACGACAAAGACCTCTGGGATATCGCCCGGGGCGGCCAACTGTATGATAACTGGGCCGTTGCCCTGGACAAGGAACTGCCAAAGAAAAACCATCCCTCCTATCCCACCATCGGCAAGAAAAAAGGCGGCATCACCTGGCGCTGCAAGGAATGTCATGGCTGGGACTACATGGGCGAGGACGGCAGCTACGGCCGGGGCGGACACTATACCGGCGTCAAGGGATTGCGCCGCATGACCGGGGCGCGCATTGAGGATATCATCGGGATCATCACCGACAAAACCCATCAATACACCGAAGACATGATCCCGCCGTTGGCAATGAAAAAAATTGCGTTGTTCATCAGCAAGGGCCAGATCGGTATGGACCAGTACATTGATCGTTCGACCAAACGGGCACGCGGC
Source organism: Pseudomonadota bacterium (assembly GCA_027624235.1). Classification (GTDB taxonomy): domain Bacteria; phylum Pseudomonadota; class Alphaproteobacteria; order Rhodospirillales; family Casp-alpha2; genus Casp-alpha2. Next base: position 35,989 of record JAQBYB010000007.1, read on the forward strand.
GACGTTAAACGCGGCGCCTCGTTCTTCCAAACCGTATGCGCCATTTGTCACGGTTTTGACGGCGCCGAAATGGTTTCCAAAAGCCAGACTGAAATGGCGGCTTTCGGTGACCGTGGCCTGCTTGGAACCATGGCCATCGAAGACCCTTGGGAAAGCCTGCATAAGATTCGCAATGGCCAACCGGGTGTCGGCATGGTGGCGTTGCGGGTGTTGAGTGTCCGCGATCAGGTCGATGTGCTTAGCTATATTCAGACCCTGACTAAACGCCGCTTGGAAGATTAAACCTCGGTGGAGAGCGACGCCTTCCGCGCCGGGAATAACCGGACGGATAAAACGGCTTTTTCGCGTTTCAAAACCCGCCATACTGCCACCGCTTGCCGATTAATCCCGTTTCCGGGAAGGCAGCATGGCGTTGACTTCTCAAGGAGAAAAGAAAAGTGATTAAACGTCTGTGGAAATGGTTCTGGCGTCCGAACTCGAAATTCGGCTTGGGGGTCATCCTGATCGTCGGCGGTATCGGCGGCGTTATTTTATGGGGCGGGTTCAATACCTATATGGAACACACCAACAGTCTGGAATTTTGCATCTCCTGCCACGAGATGGAGGATTACGTCTATCAGGAATATAAAAAAACCGTCCACTATAAAAATGCTTCCGGTGTCAGGGTCATTTGTTCGGACTGCCACGTGCCGAAGGAATGGACGGCGAAGCTGGTTCGTAAAATCCAGGCTTCAAACGAACTGCTCCACAAGGTTTTGGGGACCATCAACACACGCGAGAAATTTGAGTCCAAGCGCCTGGAATTGGCGCAACATGTCTGGGCATCCATGGAAGCTACCGATTCCCGCGAATGTCGTAACTGCCACTCCTATGAGGCCATGGATTTCCACAAACAATCCCGCCGCGGTCAGGATAAAATGGAAAAGGCCTTCAAGAAGGGCGAGACTTGTATCGAATGCCATAAGGGAATTGCCCATAAACTCCCCGATGGATTCGAAAAGGACTAACGATCCTGATCGGGCCTATACTGAACCCATGGCCGATACCATCCTTCTCAGTGTCGAGGAAATGTACCAAGCCGACGCCCTGGCCGTCGCCGCGGGCGTGGCCTCCCTTGATCTGATGGAAGCGGCGGGGGCCGCCATCGCCGCTGAAATTCAAGACCGCTGGCAGCCGCGTCCGGTGTGCGTGCTGGCCGGGCCGGGCAATAACGGCGGCGATGGTTTTGTCGTCGCCCGCCTTTTGACCGAGGCCGGATGGCCGGTGCGGTTGGCGTTCCTAGGCAGCCCGGACTCCTTAAAAGCCGACGCCGCCGTCAACGCCGGACGCTGGCACGGCGCAATCGAAGAGCTAACGCCTGCCATGCTGGACGGCCGACCCCTGGTCGTCGACGCCCTGTTCGGGGCCGGGTTGACCCGGCCACTGGACGGCGCCGCACTTTCTTGTGTTCACCGGATCAACCAGGACGGACTGGATTGCCTTGCCGTCGATATCCCCAGCGGCGTTGATGGCGACAGCGGCGAGATTCTGGGTGGCGACGGCGGCGCGCCTCGGGCCGCCGTGACGGTGACCTTCTTCCGGGCCAAGCCCGGCCATTACCTGATGCCTGGGCGTGCCCTTTGTGGCGATTTGATCGTTACCGATATCGGTATTCCGGCAAGCGTTCTCGACCAGATCGCCGCCGCCACGCGCCTTAACGGTCCAGGCCTTTGGTTGGATCGGTTCCCCTGGCCGGACACCGAGGATCATAAATACAGCCGGGGCCATGCCGTCGTCGCCGGCGGCGCCGAAATGACCGGCGCCGCCCGGCTGGCGGCAATGGGGGCGAGAAGGATGGGGGCCGGGCTTGTCACCATCGCAACGCCGCCCGAGGCTTTCGCCGCTTATGCCCGGGAGGAACCCGGTACCCTGGTCAAAAAGGTCGAAAACGATGACGCGTTCCGTGTGCTTTTAGGTGACCCAAAAAAGAACGCCATCCTTGTCGGGCCGGGTCTGGGCGTTTCAGAGGGTACCCGTGCGAAGGTGCTGGCGGCGCTGGAGACAGGCAAGCCGGCGGTCATTGACGCCGACGGGCTGAGCGCCTTCGCCGAAAACCCGCAACAATTATTTAAGGCGATCACCGGGCCGTGTCTGCTGACTCCCCATGAGGGAGAGTTCAATCGGTTGTTTTCCTTGTCCGGCGGCAAGGTTCCAAGGGTGCGGGCGGCGGCGCGGCTGTCCGGCGCGGTGGTTCTGCTCAAGGGCGCCGACACGGTCATCGCCGCGCCGGGCGAACAGGAAACCGCCATTGTCGTCATCAACGCCACCGGTACGGCCGATCTGGCCACGGCCGGCACCGGAGATGTGCTGGCGGGAATGGCTTTGGGCTTGATGACCCAGGGGCTGAACCCGTTTGATGCCGCCGCTTGCGCCGTCTGGCTGCATGGCCGCGCCGCCGAGCAAATCGGCCCCGGCCTGATTGCCGAAGATTTACCCTCTGCACTGCCCGGTGTATTGCGTACTTTGAAAGAAAACGCTTCCAAGACTTGAATTGGCCCCCCCATTGGCTGATCTTTGAACAATGAACGATCAAGTTAAAACCAAAGGCCCTGCACCGGAGATCGAAGATCGCCGGACCGGCATCTTCGATAGGACGCTGAGAAATTTAAAAAGCGCCTGGCGGGGAATCGCCGGATCGTCCTATGACGCGACGCAGGCTGGTTCACGCCCCGACCTTCCCGATGCCGATATCGGCAAGCTCAAGGAGCAGATGCGGGCCTGCCTTGAAACCCGAGGCGGCGAAGTTTCGGCACGGGGCAGGGCGGCGGCGCTGGGCCATGTCTATCTTGCCCTCGACAAAACCGGGCGGGAACGCTTTTTGTCCGTTCTCGCCAATGAATTCGACATTGACGAGGCGGCCGTCGAGGCGGCGACCGAGGGCTTTCGCCTGGCCGAGGGCAGGAACGCCCGCCGATTAGCCCTGGCGGTATTAAAAAAGGCCCTCGATGCCCCGCGGATCAAATTACTGACCCAATTCAATGCGCTTCCTGACGGGGTTAAGTTTCTTGTCGATATGCGGGCCGATCTGCTGGCCATGAATTCCGATGACCCGGCCCTGAACGGGCTGGAACAGGAATTAAAATACCTGCTGGGCACCTGGTTCGATGTCGACTTTTTGGAGTTGCGCCGGATTACCTGGGATAACGCGTCGGCCGCCTTGCTGGAGAAATTGATCGCCTATGAAGCCGTTCACGCCATTGACGGCTGGGATGATCTGAAGAACCGACTCGATTCCGACCGCCGGTGTTTTGCTTATTTCCATCCCAGAATGCCCGATGAGCCGCTGATTTTCGTCGAAGTCGCCCTGGTCCACGGGCTTGCCGATAATATTCAGACGTTGTTGGACGATACCATGCCGGTACTGGACCCTGAGACAGCCAATACCGCCATTTTTTATTCGATCTCCAACGCCCAAAAGGGCCTTGCTGGAATCAGTTTCGGCAACTTTCTGATTAAACGGGTTGCCGAAAACCTGAGCGCCGAATTCAAGGGTCTGAAAAATTTCGCCACCCTGTCACCGGTCCCCGGTTTCATGAAGTGGTTGAATGCCACTTTCGCCAACGGCGACCCCGATTTACTCACCGCCGGCGAACGCAAGGCACTCACCGCCGTCGCCGGGCGCTCAAGCGGCGCCAAGGGAATCTTTAAAGCGCTCCTGGAAAACCCGGAATGGCCGAATGATGTAACCGTTTCAGAAGCCCTGTACGGCCCCCTGATGCGGCTTTGCGGCCGCTATTTAATCAAGGAAAAGGGACGCAATATGCGCGCCCTCGACCCGGTCGCCCATTTTCATCTAACCAACGGCGCCAGCATGGAAAATCTGAATTGGCGGGCCGACCTTTCTCGCCGTGGGATCAGGAATTCCGCCGGCATAATGATCAATTACCTGTATGACCTGGGCCGGGTCGAAGACAACCATGAAGACTATACTGCAAGCGGGAAGATCAAGGCATCGTCATCCGTTCGCGGCTTTTTGAAAGGCTGAATCCGCCGACCGGAGATGCATTGACAACCGGTATTCATTGGTTAGATTTGCGACCCCAGGGCCGATGCACCCCTGTTTATCAAATCTCCGCGGGCGTGGTGGAATTGGTAGACACGCAGGCTTTAGGTGTCTGTGACGTAAGTCGTGGGGGTTCGAGTCCCTCCGCCCGCACCAATTTGTTAATTCGCTCAATGAAATCGAGAATTTTATGCAGGTTACCGAAACCAAATCCGAAGGCCTTCGCCACGAATTAAAGATCGCGCTACCGGCTGCCGAAATAGAAGAAAAAATCAGCCACCGCCTTAAGGAACTGGCGCGAACCGCCAAGTTGCCCGGATTTCGCCCAGGCAAGGTTCCGGTATCCGTGTTGCGCAAAAAATACGGACCCTCGGTGATGGGCGAAGTGCTTGAACGCGCTGTCAACGATTCATCCCAACAGGCCCTAGCTGAAAAAGGCCTGCGACCGGCCATGCAGCCGGAAATAGAAATTACTGAATTCAAAGACGGCAAAGACCTCGAATACACCATTGCGGTCGAGGTTCTGCCCGAAATCAAGCCGATCGATTTTTCCACCATCAGGCTCGAACGCCTGGTTTCCAACACGAACAAGGGCGAAATCGAAATCGTTCTTGAGCGGCTGGCGAAAATTCACGGCGCCGCGGAACCGGTTAAGGAGGACCGAAAAAGCAAGGATGGCGACGTTCTGGTGATTGATTTCCTGGGCCGGGTCGACGGCGTTGAGTTCGCCGGCGGCAAGGCCGAAAACTATGAGCTGACCCTGGGGTCTGGAACATTTATCCCCGGCTTCGAAGAACAACTGACCGGAATCAAGGCCGGCGCCAAGACAGGGGTTAACGTTACGTTCCCTGATAACTACGGCGCCGCCGAATTGTCCGGCAAGGATGCGGTTTTCGATGTCACCGTCCACGAACTAAAGGCTGTGGTTCCGGCAGCCATCGACGACGAATTGGCTAAAAAACTGGGCGGTGAGAATCTTGATGCATTGCGGGCGTCCATCCAGGAAGAGCACGAACGCGAATTCAACACAATGTCGCGCATGATCCTCAAGCGTGGGCTTCTCGACAAGCTTGCCGATAGCCATGATTTCAAGGTACCTGGAAAACTTTTGGAACGTGAATTCGAAGCGATCTGGGCTCAATACCTGGAACAGAAAAACAAAGACGGGGACGACGCCAAAGCCGCCGCGCCGAAGGACCAGAAACCCGACGCCGAGCAGGAAAAAGAGTTTCGGGAAATCGCCGAACGCCGCGTCAGACTTGGGCTGTTGATGTCCGAGGTCGGGCGGGTCAATGAAGTAAAAATCAATCAGGAAGATGTTAACCGTCAATTGATGGAAGAGGCTCGGCGCCACCCCGGTCACGAACAGGAAGTCATGGAGTATTTTCGCAAGACCCCCGAAGCCATGGAACAACTCAGCGCCCCCATCTATGAAGAAAAGGTCGTTGATTTCATTCTAGAACAGGCGACGGTGACCGATAGAAAATCGACCATGGATGATTTACTCAAAGCCATCGATACCGACGCCGGTGATCAGGAAAAACCTAAGGCCAAAGGCGCGAGCAAGGCCAAATCCGACAAGAAACCGGCGAAAAAACCCGCCAAGAAAAAATAAGAAAGTCAAAGAGATGAATGATCCCCATGCGACCTATATGAACAACCTGGTCCCCATGGTTGTCGAGACCACCAACCGGGGCGAACGCGCCTACGACATTTATTCCCGGTTGTTGAAGGAACGCATCATTTTTTTGACCGGCGGCATTGATGACGGTGTCGCCAGCCTGATCTGTGCACAGTTGTTGTTTTTGGAATCCGAAAACCCGACCAAGGATATCTCGTTTTATATCAATTCACCGGGCGGGATTGTCACCTCCGGCATGGCGATTTACGACACCATGCGTTATATCCGCCCCGACGTTTCCACGGTCTGCATCGGACAGGCCGCGTCCATGGCGTCGCTGCTTCTGTGCAGTGGCGCCAAGGGTAAGCGGTATTCGCTTCCCAATGCGCGCGTCATGATGCACCAACCGTCCGGCGGCGCCCAGGGGCAAGCCACGGATATCGCAATCCAGGCCAAAGAAATTCTGTCGATGCGAGAACGGCTCAATCAGATTTACGTTGAAAATACCGGCCAAAAACTTTCCGTCATCGAACAAACCGTCGAAAGGGACAGTTTTATGAACCCGGAGGAATCGAAGAAATTCGGGCTTATTGACGAAGTCGTCTCATCGCGTCCGACCGTTGAGGACGAAAAGGATGACAAATCGAAGAAAAACGGCAAGAAATCGGACGACGATTAAGGAATAAACAACATTTTTTGGGCATTGTGCAGGTGAAAATCGGTCCAGAAAGCCCGCTTGATAGGCATAAATAAGTCGGGATTATACAAAAAAAATACACCGGAGTCTCTCTAACTTACTCTAACCATTTGTTTTTTGTGTATTGTATGCGCGGACGCCAAGTGGGTAAGATATAGAGAATAAGGGAGGGGCCGGCTTAGCGAGCGGAGTTTTTATGAGCAAATCCACCGGTGGCGATTCAAAAAATACCCTCTATTGTTCTTTTTGCGGAAAAAGCCAGCATGAGGTTCGCAAGCTAATTGCGGGTCCGACCGTGTTCATCTGTGATGAATGCGTCGAGTTATGCATGGACATTATCCGCGAGGAACACAAAACCGACCTGGTTAAATCCGGTGATGGCGTTCCCACCCCCAGCGATATCTGTGACGTTCTCAATGATTATGTGATCGGTCAATCCCACGCCAAGCGGGTTCTATCGGTGGCGGTGCACAATCATTACAAGCGCCTCAATCATATTTCCAAGAACAATGACGTCGAACTGTCCAAATCCAACATTCTGCTGCTCGGCCCAACCGGTTGCGGCAAGACCCTGTTGGCCCAAACCCTGGCCCGCATCCTCGACGTGCCGTTCACCATGGCTGATGCAACGACATTGACCGAAGCCGGCTACGTTGGCGAAGATGTTGAAAATATCATCCTGAAATTACTGCAATCCGCCGATTATAATGTTGAGCGCGCGCAGCGGGGCATCGTCTACATTGACGAGGTCGATAAGATTTCCCGCAAGTCCGATAACCCGTCGATCACCCGTGATGTGTCCGGCGAAGGCGTGCAACAGGCGCTATTGAAGATTATGGAAGGCACCATCGCCAGCGTTCCCCCGCAAGGTGGCCGCAAACACCCGCAACAGGAATTCCTGCAGGTCGATACCACCAACATCCTGTTCATCTGTGGCGGCGCCTTTTCGGGGCTGGATAAGATCATCTCATCGCGCGGGAAGGGCACGACCATCGGCTTTGGCGCCGATGTGCGCTCCGCCGACGACCGCAACACTGGTGAAATCCTTCACGACGTAGAACCCGAGGACCTTCTTAAATTTGGTCTTATTCCCGAATTCGTCGGCCGCCTACCGGTTCTGGCGACGTTGGAGGATCTGGACGAAGAGTCGCTGATCGAAATTCTTACTCGACCGAAAAACGCCCTGGTCAAACAGTATCAACGTCTGTTCGAAATGGAAAACGTCAGCCTGACCTTTGCCGAAGATGCCCTTACCTCCATTGCCCATGCCGCCGTCGAACGCAAGACCGGCGCCAGAGGGTTGCGTTCAATCATGGAAAATATCCTCCTGGATACCATGTTTGAACTACCGGATTTGGTAGGAGTCGAGGAAGTCGTCATCAGCCGCGAGGTTGCCGATGATTCCGCCAAGCCACTCTACATCTATTCCGACCGCCAAAAAGACGTTGAAAGCAGCGCCTAATAATTGTTTCGGTGATTTATCGCCGGTCGCGCCCTGGTGTTTTTTTCGGTGGTCTTGAAATCGCGTTCAATGTAACCAACTATGACCCTATGATTTAGCCGCGCCGGTAAAAGACATACAGTTAACGAACTCCTTACTGGGAACGCCCCCAACACTGTATTTAAAAGGTGGAAAAATAGTGACCAATCAAGTTGACACGTATCCCGTTCTTCCGCTCCGTGACATCGTTGTTTTCCCACACATGATCGTGCCGTTGTTCGTTGGCCGGGACAAATCCGTCCGCGCCCTTGAAGACGTCATGAAGGACGACAAGCAAATCCTGCTGGTGGCGCAGAAAGATGCCGCGCAGGACGACCCTACGGCGGAAGACATTTATGATGTCGGCACGGTTTCCACCGTCCTGCAGCTCTTAAAGCTGCCCGACGGCACGGTGAAGGTTCTGGTTGAAGGTGTTCGCAGGGCGAAGGTCAGAAGCTACAAAGACCACAAGGATTTTTTCCTCGTCGAGGCCGTGTTGATCCCTGAGGAAGAAGGCTCCCCCGAAGACATGGAGGCGCTTTCGCGCACGGTCATCTCCCAGTTCGAGCAATATATAAAGCTCAACAAGAAAATTCCACCCGAGGTTTTAGTCTCCATCAACCAGATTGAGGACCCCGGAAAACTTGCCGATACGGTAGCGTCGCATCTGGCCCTGAAGATTTCCGAGAAGCAGGAGCTTTTGGAAACAGAGGGAATCACGGAGCGACTCGAACAGGTGTATTCCTATATGGAGGCCGAAATGGGCGTCCTTCAGGTCGAAAAGAAAATCCGCAGCCGGGTCAAGCGGCAGATGGAGAAGACCCAGCGCGAGTACTATTTGAACGAACAGCTCAAGGCCATTCAAAGGGAATTGGGCGAAACCGATGACGGTCGCGACGAAACCAGCGAAATCGAAGAAAAAATCGCCAAGACAAAATTCACCAAGGAGGCCAAGGAAAAGGCCCTGGCTGAGTTGAAAAAACTTAAGTCGATGTCGCCGATGTCGGCTGAGGCTACGGTCGTTCGCAACTATCTGGATTGGATGGTATCCATTCCGTGGAAAAAACGAACCCGCGTTAAAAAAGACATCCAGAAGGCCGAAGACGTCCTCAACGCCGATCACTACGGCCTTAAAAAGGTTAAGGAACGGATCGTCGAATATCTTGCCGTTCAACAGCGTACCAACTCGGTTTCCGGCCCTATTCTTTGCCTGGTTGGCCCCCCCGGTGTCGGCAAAACCTCCCTCGGCCAATCCATTGGCCGGGCGACGGGACGCAATTTTGTTCGCATGTCCTTAGGCGGCGTCCGCGATGAATCTGAGATTCGCGGCCATCGGCGTACCTATATCGGCTCAATGCCGGGCAAGATCGTCCAGGGCATGAAAAAGGCTAAGTCGTCTAACCCGCTGTTCCTGTTGGACGAAGTTGATAAGATGGGCCAAGATTGGCGCGGCGACCCGGCTTCGGCCCTGCTTGAGGTCCTGGACCCTGAACAGAACAAAGCCTTCAACGACCATTATCTTGAGGTCGATTACGATTTATCGGACGTCTTCTTCGTGACCACCGCTAACACCCTCAACATGCCGTCCGCGTTGCTGGACAGGATGGAGATCATCCGCCTTTCCGGTTACACCGAAGACGAAAAGGTTGAAATCGCCAAACGCCACCTGATTTCCAAACAGATCGAAAAGCATGGTTTAAAGAAGGGGGAATGGTCTATTTCCGATGCCGGCCTTCGCGATTTGGTTCGTTATTACACCCGTGAATCCGGGGTCCGCAACCTGGAACGCGAACTCGCCAATCTTGCGCGTAAAGCAATCAAGGAAATCCTGGTTGCTAAGAAAAAGGGCATGACCGTGACCGTGACCCCCCGCAACCTTGGCAAATGGGCCGGCATTCACAAATTCCGCTTCGGCGAAATCGAAACCGACGATTTGGTCGGCGTTACAACCGGGCTGGCCTGGACCGAGGTCGGTGGCGTGTTGCTTTCAATTGAAGCCGTCATGGTTCCCGGCAAGGGCAAGATGACGATTACCGGGAAATTGGGTGAGGTGATGACCGAATCCATTCAGGCGGCGCGGTCTTTCGTTCAATCCCGCGCGTCGCAGTTCGGCATCCACCCGACGATGTTTACGAAAAAGGACATCCATGTCCACGTGCCCGAGGGCGCGACGCCTAAGGACGGTCCTTCGGCGGGCGTCGGCATGGTTACCTCCATCGTTTCCGTGTTAACCGGCATCAAGGTCAAAAAATCCGTCGCCATGACCGGCGAGGTGACGTTGCGCGGACGCGTGCTTCCCATCGGTGGCCTCAAGGAAAAGCTGTTGGCGGCGCTGCAGGGCGGTATCAAGACGGTGTTGATCCCTAAGGACAATGAAAAAGACCTGGCCGAAATCCCCGACAATGTGAAACGGGGACTGGAGATTATTCCGGTGACGATGGTCGATGAGGTTTTGGCACATGCTCTGGATAAACCGCTGACGCCTCAGGATTGGGACGAAGACGCGGAACTGGCAGCCAGCCAGATTTCGTCTGATGCCGACGATGAGGTGCCCGGAGTCGTCAAACACTAAGCCCCGAAAGCCGTTGTTTCCACATGCCGCCATGGCGCAATGGTGCTGTGCGTGCGAATCCTATTTGCTGGAATCAGTCGAAAATTCGGCAGACTCCTTGTTTTTTGGCCCTTTTTTCGCGGCTAAAATTATATTTCCGGATTTAGGAAGCAGAAAAATCCTTCCTGTTATCAATGACTAACCGGGTTTCGCCCCGAAAAACCCCAAAAAACTGTGGAAAACTGGGGTTCTTGATTGACGCCGTCAACTAACAACATTTAAAATTTGCGCCATCAAAAGGGTTTCGCGGATATTGCCAATGAAGGGAATGTCCGATTAAACGACCCTCCAAAACCACACTTTTATATAGAGGGGGCCTTTCCATTGAATAAAAATGATCTAGTCGCCGCTGTTGCAAGCAGCACCGGTTTGTCCAAGGCTGATGCAGCCAAGGCTATTGATGGCACGGTTGATGCCATCACTGCCGCACTTAAAGGGGGCAGCGAAGTCCGTCTTGTCGGTTTCGGCACCTTTAGTGTTTCTCAGCGTAAGGCGACCACAGGCCGCAATCCTAGGACCGGAGAAAAAATTAACATTAAAGCGACCAAAGTGCCGAAGTTCAAATCGGGCAAGGCATTGAAGTCTGCCGTCAACTAAGACGTTTTCTATTCGAAATCTGGTGCCGGCGGCGTCTTTTTGGCGCCGCCGGAATCATTTTTGGGCTATAGTCATGGCTCTTTTGGGGGCGGTTAGCTCAGCTGGAAGAGCATTCGGTTTACATCCGAACGGTCGGCGGTTCGATCCCGTCACCGCCCACCAAAATCTACGTATTGACACTTATACTTTGGTGGATACGATGCACCGCGGTTCAGCAAATTCCCCGTTCGAGCCGGGTTATTAAATTTAGGGGGTGTAGCTCAGTTTGGTTAGAGCGCCGGCCTGTCACGCCGGAGGCCGCGGGTTCAAGTCCCGTCACTCCCGCCATTTCTTTCGCAATACCTATTTTTTTGTCAAGCCCTGAGAAAGGTTGATAAAACAGGCCTCTTCGGGCATTTTATATCTATATAAATAGCCATCGGCCGAGGAAACGCGGAAGTTCCCGAATTCCTGGCTAAAAGCCCGTTTGGAAGGCTGCCGTGGATCAGCTGCTCGCCGAATATCTGCCCATCCTTATTTTCCTCGGCATCGCCGTGGCGATTTCCGTTATCGCTGTCGGCGCCTCCTATGTCATCGTTCCCCAACACCCGGATGTGGCCAAGACATCCCAGTACGAATGCGGGTTTGAACCCTTCGGTGATGCGAGACGTAAATTCGATGTCCGTTTTTACCTGGTCGCTATTCTTTTCATCATTTTTGATCTTGAGGTCGCCTTCCTGTTTCCGTGGGCGGTCACGCTGGGCAAGATCGGTATTTTCGGATTCTGGTCGATGGTCCTGTTCCTAGGGATTCTCACCATCGGCTTCATCTACGAATGGAGAAAGGGAGCCTTGGAATGGGAGTAGACCCGACAGCCGCTTCCACCAAACAACTACCGTCCGGGCCGGCGCACGATGCGCTGCTCAAACAAATCACCGGGGAACTGCACGACAAAGGATTCGTCGTTGCCAACATCGACAAGCTGGCCAATTGGGCGCGCACCGGATCGCTGTGGCCGATGACCTTCGGCCTTGCCTGCTGCGCCGTCGAAATGATCCACGCGTATATGAGCCGGTATGACCTTGATCGCTTCGGTGTCGTGCCCAGGCCCAGCCCGCGCCAGTCCGATGTCATCATCGTTGCCGGCACGCTGACCAACAAAATGGCGCCGGCGTTCCGTAAGGTCTACGACCAGATGGCCGAACCGCGCTATGTGATTTCCATGGGGTCGTGCGCCAACGGCGGCGGCTATTATCATTATTCTTATTCCGTGGTCCGTGGCTGCGACCGGGTGGTGCCGGTTGATGTGTATGTGCCTGGTTGCCCGCCGACCGCCGAAGCGCTGATCTACGGTATTCTTCAACTGAAGAAAAAAATTAACAGGACAGGGGTTCTTTGGCGTTGATGACTAACAGTCATTTTGTCGCCACGGTATGCCCGTAACGGAAAACTATGGATTTGGCCCTTAAAGAACTCGGCAATTATATTGCCGGCCAGTTGCCCAAAGACGTCAGCGGAACGACCGTCAAACTGGGTGAACTCCTGGTTTTCGCCAAGGCGGAAAGTATCACCAGGGTGCTGGCATTCCTGCGCGACGATGTTAACTGTCGTTTCAAGCAGCTTGTCGATGTTTGCGGCGTTGATTACCCGGAACGCACGCCACGCTTCGATGTCGTCTATAATCTGCTCAGCCTGATCAACAACAACCGCATCCGGGTCAAGGTGGAAACCGACGAAGCAACACCAGTGCCGACCGTCACCGGTGTTTTCAGTTCCGCCAACTGGTGGGAACGTGAGGCCTGGGATCTTTTCGGCATTTCTTTCTCGGGCCATCCCGACCTACGCCGGATTCTGACCGATTACGGGTTTGATGGTCACCCGCTGCGCAAGGATTTTCCGCTGACCGGTTATGTTGAAGTCCGGTACAATGATGAATTAAAGCGCGTCGTCTACGAACCGGTGAAACTGACCCAGGAATTCCGCAGCTTCGATTTCCTCAGCCCCTGGGAAGGCGTTCAAGGACTTCTTCCTGGTGATGAGAAGGTCGAGGCCGACGATGATGACGTTGCCAAAGGCGGCGCCTGATGGCCGAGACGCAGATCAGGAATTTCAACCTCAATTTCGGCCCTCAGCATCCGTCGGCGCACGGCGTGCTGCGCATGGTCCTGGAAATGGACGGCGAAGTGATCACCCGCGCCGATCCCCACATCGGCCTTTTGCACCGGGGTACTGAAAAGCTGATCGAATATAAGAATTACGTCCAGGCGCTGCCGTATTTCGACCGCCTGGATTACGTTTCGCCACAGAACCAGGAACACGCCTTTGCCCTGGCGGTCGAAAAACTCTTAGGGCTTGAGGTGCCGCCGCGGGGGCAATACATCCGGGTGCTGTTTGCCGAAATCGGTCGGGTGTTGAACCATATTTTCACGGTCTGTGCGTACGCCATGGACACCGGCGCGATGACGCCGATGCTGTGGATGTTCGAAGATCGTGAAACCCTGATGGAATTCTGCGAACGCGCATCGGGGGCCCGTATGCACATGAACTATTTCCGCCCCGGCGGCGTCAGCCACGACCTGCCGCCGGCCCTGCTGGAAGATATCGATGCCTGGGCCGACACCTTCCCGAAGATGATCGACGACTGCGAAACCCTGTTGACGGAAAATCGCATCTTCAAGCAACGCACCGTCGATATCGGCGCGATTACGGCGGAACAGTGTTTCGATTGGGGCTTTACCGGCCCCAACCTGCGCGCCGCCGGGGTCGCCTGGGATTTGCGTAAGTCACAACCCTATGACGCGTATGCGAAGATGGACTTCGACGTCGTCATCGCCAAACATGGTGATTGTTATGACCGCTATCTGGTGCGCATTCATGAAATGCGCCAGAGCCTCCGCATCATTAAGCAGTGCCTCGCCGACATGCCCGGTGGCCGGTGCAAGTCCGATGATCGGAAGATTTCACCGCCGTCCCGCGCCGAGATGAAAAATTCCATGGAAGCCATGATCCATCATTTCAAGCTCTATACCGAGGGCTATCATGTCCCCGCCGGCGAAACCTATACCGCCGTCGAAGCCCCGAAAGGCGAGTTCGGTGTCTATCTGGTTTCCGACGGCACCAACAAGCCGTACCGCTGCAAAATTCGCGCCCCCGGCTTCGCCCACCTGCAGGCCATGGACCTGTTGTCGAACGGGCATATGCTGGCTGATTTGGTCGCCAACATCGGCTCGCTTGATATCGTATTCGGGGAAATCGACCGATGAGCGGGCAATCCAACTCCACCGTCATCCAACCCGATGATTTCGCTTTCACCGCTGAGAATGCGGAGGCGGCCCTGGCGGTAATCGCCATGTATCCGGAAGGCTGGCAGGAAAGCGCGGTGATGCCGTTGCTTGATTTGGCGCAACGTCAACACGATGGCTGGTTGTCGCGCGCCGCCATGGACACGGTCGCCGGCATGTTGGGGATGGCGCCGATCCGGGTCTATGAGGTAGCCACCTTCTACACCATGTACAACTTGGCGCCGGTCGGTAAAAACCACGTCCAGGTGTGCACCAATCTGCCTTGCTGGCTCAGGGGGTCGGACGCCATTGTCGGCGCCTGCAAAAAAAGCCTTGGCGTTACTTTTGGTGAAACCACCGAGGACGGTCAATTTACCCTGTCGGAGGCCGAATGCCTGGGGGCCTGCGTAAACGCACCGATGATGCAGATCGGCGACGATTATTTCGAAGACCTGGATGCCGACAGCGCCCAGGCGATTCTTGAAAAACTGAAAGCCGGCCAAACCCCGAAACCCGGATCACAAATCGGGCGGCATACGTCGGAACCGGTCGGCGGCCCGACGTGCCTTAAAGACCTGGATAACGGGGTGGGGAAGTAGCCATGCTTAAGGACAAGGACCGCATTTTCACCAATATCTACGGGCTCGGGGACACCAGTCTCAAGGCCGCCAAGACACGCGGTGATTGGTCGCGGACCAAGGCGATCATGGCCAAGGGTCGCGAAAAGATTATCGCGGAAATAAAGGATTCAGGATTGCGCGGGCGCGGCGGCGCCGGTTTTGGGACCGGCATGAAATGGTCGTTCATGCCCAAGGAGCCTTCCGTACGGCCGCATTATCTGGTCATCAACGCCGACGAGGGCGAACCCGGCACCTGCAAGGACCGTGAAATTCTCCGCAACGAGCCGCACAAATTAATCGAAGGGGCGCTGCTGGCTTCCTTCGCCATGGGCGCCAACACGGCCTATTGCTACGTGCGCGGTGAATTCTTCCGCGAAACCGAAGCCTTGCAGCGTGCCGTGGATGAAGCCTATGCCGCCGGCCTGATCGGCGAGGATGCGTGCAAGTCCGGATACAAATTCGATTTTTATATCCACCGCGGCATGGGCGCGTATATCTGCGGCGAGGAATCGGCGCTGATCGAAAGCCTGGAGGGCAAGAAGGGGCAGCCGCGTATGAAACCGCCGTTCCCGGCCAACTGCGGCCTCTATGGCTGTCCGACGACGGTTAATAATGTCGAATCCATTGCCGTCGCATCGACCATTCTCAGGCGCGGCGCCGCGTGGTTCGCAGGAATAGGTAAACCCAACAATACCGGCACCAAGCTTTTCAACATTTCCGGCCACGTCAACAATCCGTGCACGGTCGAAGAGGAAATGGGCGTGCCGTTGAAGGAACTGATCGAGAAACATGCCGGCGGCGTTCGCGGCGGCTGGGATAATCTCAAGGCGGTCATTCCCGGCGGGTCGTCGGTGCCGGTGGTGCCCAAGTCCCAGTGCAATACCTTGTGCATGGATTTTGATTCCTGCCGGGAGGTGCGATCGGGCCTGGGCACGGCGGCGGTCATCGTCATGGATCAGTCCACCGATATCGTTGCCGCCATCGCCCGCCTGTCCCGCTTTTACATGCACGAGAGTTGCGGCCAGTGCACGCCGTGCCGCGAGGGAACCGGCTGGATGTCGCGGATGATGCAGCGCCTGGTTCAAGGCAACGCCTCGGTAGCGGAAATAGATCTGTTGGAAGAAGTCACCCGCCAGGTCGAAGGCCACACCATTTGCGCGCTCGGCGATGCGGCGGCGTGGCCGATCCAGGGTCTGATCCGACATTTCCGCCCGGAAATCGAACAACGCATTGCCGATCGTCAGTCATCCGGCGAAACCGCGGCTGCCTAGGGAAGTAGAAAGATGCCAAAGCTCACCATCGACGGCATTGAGATCGAAGTCGAGCCCGGACTCACCGTCTTGCAGGCGTGTGAACAGGCGGGCATTGAAATTCCGCGTTTTTGTTTCCATGAACGGCTTTCCATTGCCGGTAATTGCCGCATGTGCCTGGTCCACATGGAACGCGCCCCGAAGCCGATCGCGTCGTGCGCGATGCCGGTCGGCGAGGGCATGGTAATCTCAACCGACACGCCGGAAGTGCGGAAAATGCGCAAGGGGGTGATGGAATTCCTGCTCATCAACCACCCCCTGGATTGCCCGATCTGCGACCAGGGCGGCGAATGCGACCTTCAGGATCAAGCCATGGGCTACGGCGGCGACCGCTCGCGCTATCAGGAAAACAAGCGCGCGGTGAAGGACAAGGACCTGGGGCCGCTTATCAAAACCATCATGACCCGGTGCATCCATTGCACCCGGTGTATCCGCTTCGCCACGGAAATCGCCGGGGTGCAGGAAATGGGGGCAACCGGGCGCGGCGAAAATATGGAGGTCGGCACCTATGTCGAGAAGGCGCTGACGTCGGAGCTGTCCGGCAACATGATCGACCTGTGCCCGGTCGGCGCGTTGACGTCAAAGCCCTATGCCTTTACCGCGCGTTCGTGGGAATTGGTGAAAACAGAATCCATCGACGTCTTGGACGCCGTTGGCTCCAACATCCGCGTCGATACCCGCGGCGCCGAAGTCATGCGCATCCTGCCGCGCCTCCACGAGGACGTGAACGAGGAATGGATTTCAGATAAAACCCGCTTCGCCTGTGACGGGCTCAAGCGCCAGCGCCTGGATCAGCCCTATGTTAAGCGCGACGGCAAACTGAGCCCGGCGACCTGGGATGAAGCCTTCGCCGCCATCGCCGAGCGCCTCAAGGGCGTTGACGGCAAGAAGGTCGCCGCCCTCGCCGGTGATTTGGCCGATTGTGAAGCGATGATGGCGCTGAAGGACCTGATGGCGGCCATCGGTTCACCCCATATTGATTGCCGCCAGGACGGGGCGAAACTGGACCCGGCCGCCCGCGCCGGCTACCTGTTCAATACCACCATCGCCGGGATCGAACACGCCGACGCCTGCCTGTTGATCGGCACCAACCCCCGGCTTGAAGCCCCGGTGTTGAATGCCCGCCTGCGCAAGCGTTTTTTGATGGGAAAATTCCCTATTGCCGCTGTCGGTCCCCATCAAGACCTGACCTATGATTACGATCACTTAGGCGATGGCGTTGAAATCTTGAAATCCATTGCCAACGGTCGCCATGATTTTGCCAAGGTCCTGAAAAGCGCCGGAAAGGCGATGCTGATCCTCGGCCAAGGCGCCCTGGCTCGGCGCGACGGGGCGGAGATTCTCGGTCTGGCGCGCGAAATCGCCGAAAGCCGCGGCATGATCAATGACAAAATCGGCTGGAACGGCTTTAACGTCCTGCACACGGCAGCCGCCCGCGTCGGCGGCATGGATTTGGGGTTCGTGCCGGGAAATGGCGGACGCGATACCGAAGCCATCGTTGCGGGCGCCGGCGACGGGGCGATTGATGTTCTCTATCTGCTCGGCGCCGATGAAATCGATATGGCGGGGCTGGGCGAGGCCTTTGTCATCTATCAAGGTCATCATGGCGATGCCGGCGCGCACCGGGCCGATGTTATCCTGCCCGGCGCCGCCTATACGGAAAAGAACGCCACCTACGTTAACACCGAAGGCCGGGTTCAACGGACACGCCTGGCCGCGTTTCCGCCCGGCGAAGCGCGGGAGGACTGGACCATCATCCGGGCGCTGTCGGCGGTTTTGGGCCATACCTTGGCGTTCGATGACGCCAGAATGCTACGCGCCCGTATGGTCGGGGCCAATTCGGCGTTTATTAAGGTTGATGGGATCACCCCTGCAACCTGGAAGCCATTCGGTCGTAATGGCGAGACCGGGACATCGGCGCTGACGTCGCCGATCAATAATTTTTACATGACCGACCCGATTAGCCGGGCATCGGAAACCATGGCCCGATGCAGCGATGTGCGCCTTGGCGCTAAAAAGGACAAGACCGGAACCGATGGTTGAGTTTTGGTATAATTATCTTTGGCCGGTGGTCTGGATCGTCATCAAGATCGTCGCCATCGTCGCCCCGGTGTTGGTGTCGGTGGCCTACCTGACCTATGCCGAGCGCAAAGTCATCGGCGCCATGCAATTGCGGCGCGGGCCGAACGTGGTCGGGCCGTTCGGATTGCTGCAACCGATCGCCGATGGCCTCAAGCTGTTCTTGAAGGAAACCATCATTCCCGCCGGCGCCAACCGTGGCGTGTTTATCGCCGCCCCGTGCATCACCTTTTTCCTGGCGTTGGTCGCCTGGGCGGTAATCCCGTTCGACGAGGGCATGGTGTTGGCCAATATCAACGTCGGCATTCTGTACCTGTTCGCGATATCGTCGTTGGGCGTCTATGGCATCCTGATGGCCGGGTGGGCGTCCAATTCTCGCTATGCGTTCCTGGGCGGGCTTCGCTCCGCCGCCCAGATGGTGTCTTACGAAGTGTCGATGGGGTTCGTCATCGTGACCGTGCTGCTGTTGGCGGGATCGCTGAATTTGTCCGATATCGTCAACGCGCAACGGAAACTCTGGTTCGTCGTGCCGCTGTTTCCGTTGGCGGTGATCTTTTTCATCTCGACCCTGGCCGAAACCAACCGCCATCCGTTCGACTTGCCCGAAGCCGAGGCCGAACTGGTGACCGGCTACAACGTCGAATATTCGGCGATGCCGTTCGCGCTGTTTTTCCTCGGCGAATACGCCAACATGATCCTGATGGCCGGCATGACAACGATCCTGTTCCTGGGCGGCTGGTTGCCGCCGATGGATATCGTGCCCTTTAATCTGGTGCCGGGACCGATATGGTTCGCCTTTAAAATCGCCGCCGTGTTGTTCGTTTTCCTGTGGGTACGCGCCACATTTCCGCGCTATCGTTATGACCAATTGATGCGGCTTGGCTGGAAAGTGTTTCTGCCGATCTCGCTGGCGGCGGTGGTGATTGTCGCCGGGATCTTGGTGGCATTTGATCTGGCCCCGGTATAGGGCTGAGGGGAGAAAGAGCATGGGATTCATCAGACGCAACATCAAAACCATCTTCCTCACCGAACTGGTATCCGGCATGGCGCTGACGTTGTGCTATATGTTCCGCAAAAAAATCACCATCAACTATCCATTCGAAAAAGGCCCGCTGTCGCCCCGGTTTCGCGGCGAACACGCGCTCCGGCGCTATGCCAACGGCGAGGAACGCTGCATCGCCTGCAAACTATGCGAAGCCATCTGCCCGGCCCAGGCGATCACCATCGAGGCCGAGCCCCGCCCCGACGGATCACGCCGCACCACGCGCTACGATATCGACATGGTCAAATGCATTTATTGCGGACTGTGCGAGGAAGCATGCCCCGTCGACGCCATCGTCGAAGGGCCAAACTTTGAATATTCCACCGAAAACCGCGAGGAACTCCTCTACGACAAAGACAAACTGCTGGCCAACGGCGACCGTTGGGAAACCGAACTGGCCGAACGGCTGCGCGTTGACGCGCCGTACCGCTAAGGACGAGCAATGATCGAAGCGCTGACATTCTACATTTTCGCCTTTTTCACCGTTGTTTCAGCGGTGTTGGTGATCTCGGCCCGCAATCCGGTTCATTCGGTGCTGTTCCTGATCCTGGCGTTCTTCAGCTCAGCCGGACTGTTTGTGCTGATGGGGGCGGAATTCCTGGCGATGATCCTGGTCGTCGTCTATGTCGGCGCGGTGGCGGTGTTGTTCCTGTTCGTTGTCATGATGTTGGACATTAATTTTGTTGAGCTGCGCCAGGGATTCTTACAGTACCTGCCGGCCGGGGCCATGGTTGGGCTGGTGTTATTGATTGAGCTGGTCGTCATCGTCGCCGGCCACGCGATGGCGCCCGCTGCGGGCACGCCCGTGGCGCAACCGATCCCGCCCGTTGATAAGATTAGTAACACCCAGGCCCTGGGTGAGTTGTTCTACACCCATTACGTCTACCTGTTCCAGGCGGCGGGATTGATCCTGCTGGTCGCCATGATCGGCGCCATCGTGCTGACCCACCGCAAACGAGGCGGCGTGCGTAAACAACGCATCGCCGATCAAGTCGCGCGCCGCGCCGAAGACTCGATCCAAATCGTCAAAGTCAAATCAGGGAAGGGCATCTGATGTTTGAAATCGGCCTTTCCCATTATATGACCGTTTCCGCCCTCCTGTTCACGCTGGGCATTCTGGGCATCTTCCTCAATCGCAAGAACGTCATCATCATCATGATGTCGGTGGAATTGATGCTGTTGGCGGTGAATATCAATCTGGTCGCGTTCTCCGCCGAACTGGGCGACCTGGTCGGTCAGGTCTTCGCCATGTTCGTGCTCACCGTCGCCGCCGCCGAGGCCGCCATTGGGCTGGCCATCCTGGTGGTCTATTTCCGTAATCGCGGCTCCATCGCCGTCGAAGACATCAACATGATGAAGGGCTAGGGCGGACATCATGGAATTATTCGCCGTCTTCCTGCCGTTGTTCGGGGCGCTGTGCGCCGGGTTTCTGGTCTTTGTCCGCGCGCCGGAGACCGGCACCCCTAACCGGATCGACACCACCGCCCAGTGGGTGACGTCGAGCGCCATGATCCTGGCCGCCGTCGCCGCCGGGGCGGTGTTCTGGGATGTGGTGTTGGGAAATAACCCGCACACGGTCGAGCTGTTCACCTGGATCGATTCCGGCGCCATGGAAGTATCCTGGGCGATCAAGCTGGATACGCTGTCGTCGGTGATGCTGTTGATGGTGACCACCGTGGCCGCCGTGATCCATGTCTATTCCATTGGCTATATGAGCCACGATCATTCGATCCCGCGCTTCATGTCTTACCTGAGCCTGTTTACCTTCTTTATGCTGATGCTGGTCAGCGCCGACAACCTGGTGCAGTTGTTCTTCGGCTGGGAAGGGGTGGGGCTGTGCTCCTACCTGTTGATCGGGTTCTGGTACGACCGCCCGGCGGCCAACGCCGCCGCCATCAAGGCCTTCGTCGTCAACCGGGTCGGTGACTTCGGTTTCGCGCTCGGCATTTTCGCCATCTTCGTGCTGTTCCAGACGGTCGATTACGACACCATCTTCGCCGCCGTTGCGGGCAAGGCCACTGCGACGATGGTTGTCTTCGGCATCGAATTCCACGCCATCACGGTGTGCGCCGTGCTGCTGTTTATCGGCGCCATGGGCAAATCGGCGCAATTGGGCCTGCACACCTGGCTGCCCGACGCCATGGAAGGCCCGACGCCGGTATCCGCCTTGATCCATGCCGCCACCATGGTCACCGCCGGGGTGTTCATGGTCGTCCGGATGTCGCCCTTGTTTGAATATTCCGACACGGCGCTGACCCTGGTCACCGTGGTCGGCGCCTCGACCGCCATATTCGCGGCCACCGTTGCCTGCGTGCAGAACGACATCAAACGGGTGATCGCCTATTCGACATGCTCGCAATTGGGTTACATGTTCTTCGCCGCCGGCGTGTCGGCGTATTCGGCGGGCGTCTTCCATCTTGTCGGTCATGCGTTCTTTAAGGCGCTTTTGTTCCTCGGCGCCGGTTCGATCATTCACGCCATGTCCGACGAACAGGACATGCGCAAAATGGGTGGTTTGTGGAAATTGATCCCGGTCACCTATGCCTTGATGCTGATCGGCTCGCTGGCGCTGGCGGGAATTTGGCCGTTCGCCGGCTACTATTCCAAGGACGTCATTTTGGAAGCCGCCTACGCCGCCAACACGCTGGCCGGTGGTTATGCGTTCTGGATGGGGATCGCGGCGGCGTTCCTGACCGCGTTCTATTCCTGGCGGCTGTTGATCATGACCTTCCACGGCACCTCCCGGGCCAGCGCCAAGGCTCTCGCCCATGTCCATGAAAGTCCGAAGGTGATGATCGTGCCGCTGTTTGTGCTGGCGGCGGGCGCCATGTTCATGGGCTATCTGGGGTTCGAGAGTTTCGTCGGCCACAATGCCGAACAGTTCTGGGGCCAAGCCATCCTGGTGTTGCCGAGCCACCCGGCCCTGGAGGCCTCTCACGGCGTTCCGTTGTGGGTTAAATACCTGCCGTTGGCGGTTGGCGTCGCCGGTATTGCCCTGGCCTACGTGTTGTACATGGGGTTGCCGTCGCTGCCGGGCGTCCTCGCCGGACGCATGCGGTGGCTATACCAGTTCCTGTTGAACAAATGGTACTTCGACGAGTTGTATGATCTGATTTTCGTCCGTCCGGCGTTTTATCTGGGCCGCGGCTTCTGGAAAGCCGGCGACGGGGCGCTGATCGACGGCGTCGGGCCGGACGGCATATCCGCCGCCGTTAAACATCTTGCCAAGCGCGCCGGCGCCCTTCAATCCGGATACCTGTATCACTACGCCTTCGCCATGCTGACCGGCGTCGTCGTCTTGGTGACGTGGTATCTGTTCGGGCATGGAAGCTAGGGCGATGACACAGCTTCCCATCCTGTCGTTATTGACGTTCCTGCCGCTGGTCGGCGCCGTCTTCATTCTGACCATTCGCGGCGATGAAGCCATCGTCAAACGCAACGCCCGGCATGTGGCGTTGTGGACGTCGGTGATCAACTTCGCGCTGTCGATGTTCATCTGGGTTCACTTCGACACCACCACCGCCGATTTCCAGTTTGTCGAATCCAAACCCTGGATGCCCGCCTTTAATATCGGCTACAAGATGGGAATCGACGGTATCTCCATGCTGTTCGTGTTGTTGACGACGCTGTTGACGCCGATCTGCATTCTCGCCAGTTGGGAAAACATCAATGACCGGGTCAAGGAATACATGATCTCGTTCCTGGTGCTGGAAACCTTCATGATCGGCATGTTCTGCGCCTTGGACCTGGTGGTGTTCTATATCTTCTTCGAGGCCGTGCTGATCCCGATGTTCCTGATTATCGGTGTCTGGGGCGGGCCGAGACGGGTGTATGCGTCGTTCAAGTTCTTCCTCTACACCCTGGCCGGTTCGGTGCTGATGCTGCTGGCGATCATGGCGATGTATTTCGATGCCGGCACCACCGACATTCCGGGCCTGATGGTCCACCGCTTCCCACCCGAACGGCAAACCTGGTTGTGGCTGGCGTTTTTCGCCTCTTTCGCGGTCAAAATTCCGATGTGGCCGGTGCATACATGGCTTCCCGACGCCCATGTTGAGGCGCCGACGGCGGGCTCGGTGATCCTGGCCGCGGTGCTGTTGAAATTCGGCGGTTATGGATTGCTACGGTTCTCGTTACCGATGTTCCCCGACGCCTCGGTGATGTTCACGCCTTTGATCTACACACTGTCCATCATCGCCGTGATCTATACCTCTCTGGTCGCCTTGGCCCAGGAGGATATGAAAAAGCTGATTGCCTATTCCTCGGTCGCGCACATGGGGTTCGTGACCATCGGCGCGTTTACGCTGACGGTGCAGGGCATTGAAGGGGCGATCTATCAAATGCTCGCCCACGGCGTCATTTCGGCGGCCTTGTTCCTGATTGTCGGCGTCGTTTATGACCGCATACATTCCCGCGAAATTGCCGCCTATGGCGGCCTCGTCCACCGGATGCCGGGCTATTCGCTGATCTTCATGGTGTTTATGTTGGGGTCCGTCGGGTTGCCGGGTACGGCAGGCTTTGTCGGCGAATTTCTGGTCCTGGTCGGCGCCTTCAAGGCCAACACCTGGGTCGCGGCATTTGCCGCTACCGGCCTGATCCTGGGCGCCGCGTATATGCTCTACCTCTATCGCCGGGTCATTTTCGGAAGCCTGACCAAAGACAGCCTCGCCGCCATCAAGGATTTAAGCCTGCGCGAGTTCGCCATCTTCGCGCCGCTGCTGGTGCTGGTTATTTGGATGGGGATATACCCGGCGCCGTTCCTCGACATCATGCATGTGTCGGTCGCCAACATGATCACCCAGATTGATTCCGCCCTCAACGCCAGTACGGCGATCAGCGTGGCTGGGCAATAGGGGAAAGATAGAAAAGCCATGGCTGAAATCCCCAACATTATCCCGGCGCTGCCGGAATTGTTCCTGGCCTCGGTCGGCATGGCGCTGCTGATGCTCGGCGTCTTCCATAAAACCGGCGGCGTCGAAGACATCAAGGCATCGCGCCTTATTTCCCTGCTCAGCATCGTCGCCCTGTTGCTGGCCGTGCTGCTGGTTTCAACGCTGTCCGGTGGCCGCCTGCCGACGTTCGCCAATATGTTCGTCAGCGATACCTTCGCCGTCTATTGCAAGGTTCTGGTGCTGGTCGGGTCGGCCTTGGCGATCATCATTTCGCAAGGGTTCCTGGAACGCCACGATATGGCCCGGTTTGAATATTCGATCCTCATTCTTTTCGCCACGCTCGGCATGATGATGATGATTTCCGCGAACGACCTGATCTCGCTGTACATCGGGCTGGAACTGCAGTCCCTGTCCCTTTACGTGATCGCCGCGTTTCAGCGTGACGATACGCGCTCGACCGAGGCCGGGCTGAAATACTTTGTCCTCGGCGCGGTCGCGTCGGGGATGCTGCTGTACGGCTCATCCCTGGTCTACGGCTTCACCGGAACGACGAATTTCGATCAGCTTGCCGCCGTTCTCCGTGGCCATGGCGGCGAGACCAGCATCGGCGTTATCTTCGGCATCGTCTTTATCATGGCCGGGCTGGCCTTCAAGGTTTCCGCGGTGCCGTTTCATATGTGGACGCCCGACGTTTACGAAGGCGCGCCGACTCCGGTCACCGCCTTTTTTTCGGTCGCCCCAAAGATCGCGGCGCTGGCGTTGTTTATCCGCGTCATGGTCGGGCCGTTCGGCGGGCTGGTCGCCGACTGGCAACAAATTGTCATCTTCATCTCAATGGCGTCGATGGCGCTGGGCGCGCTCGCCGCCATCAATCAAACCAATATCAAACGCATGATGGCCTACAGCTCCATCGGTCATGTCGGCTACGCGCTGATCGGGTTGGCGGTCGGCACCGAAGCCGGAATCCAGAGCGTTCTGATTTACCTGGCCATTTATCTGTTGATGAATATCGGCGTCTTTACCTGCATCCTCAGCATGCGCCGCGACGGCCACATGGTTGAAAACATCAAGGATCTGGCCGGGATGAGCCGAACCCATCCGATGTTGGCGCTGGCGCTGGCGATTTTGATGTTTTCCATGGCCGGCATTCCACCGTTCGCGGGCTTCTTCGGAAAGTTTTATGTCTTTGTTGCCGCCATCGAGGCCCACCTGTACATGTTGGCCATCTTCGGTGTTTTATCCAGCGTTGTTGCCGCGTTTTATTACCTGCGCATCGTGCAACTGGTTTATTTCGAAGACCTTGATGAGGCCCTGGATAAATCGGTGGCGCCGGAACTGGGCGTCGTCATCACCGGGGCCGGGTTGTTTGTTGCCTTCTTCTTCATTTATCCGACCCCCGTCCTGTCGGCGGCGGCCGCGGCGGCGGCGGCCCTGTTCGCCGGATAATAAATATCTAGGACTCATCATGCGCCAACCTGACCTTCCGTCGGCTTACCATCTGGTAAGCCTGGAGACCGTTGATAGCACCAACGCCGAGGCCCGGAGACTGGCCGCCCTGGGTGAAGATGAAACCCCGGACGGCACCCTTGTCTGGGCCAGGGAACAAACCGCCGGGCGCGGGCGGCGGGGCCGTGCATGGGTGAGCCCGCCGGGAAACCTGTATTGTTCCTTGGTGCTGCGTCCCGATGTCGGCGTTGCCAGGGCCGCCGAATTCAGCTTCATCGCGGCGCTGTCGGTATTTGATACCCTCGGCACCGTCGGCGAGGCCGGTCACAACGTCCATTGCAAATGGCCCAACGACATCCTGCTCAATGACAAAAAGGTCGCCGGTATCCTGCTGGAAACGGAAACCGGCGCCGATGGCATGCCCGACTGGGTGATCTTGGGCCTCGGCCTTAACGTCGAAACGTTCCCCGCCGACACGGATTTCCCGGCGACGTCGCTAAAGGCGGAGAATTTTGCCGTCACCGAGGTTGATTGCCTGGACTCCTTTTGCCGCCATTTCCTCAAGTGGACCAACACCTGGCGGGAAGAAGGGTTTGCGCCGATCCGCAAGAACTGGCTGTGGCGTTGTTACGGTCAGGGTGAAGAAATCGAGGTCCGGCTTGAAGGCGAAACCCTGACCGGCGTGTTCACCGATCTGGACGAAGACGGCGCATTATTGCTAAAAACCGGCGACGGTGAACGTAGGATTACCGCCGGCGACGTCTTTTTTGCGTCCACGGACTGAGGTCTTCCATGTTATTGGCCATCGATTCAGGCAATACCAACATCGTTTTCACCGTCTTCGATGACGCCGATACGATCAAAGGCGAATGGCGTTCGTCGTCCCATACGGACACACCCGATCAGTTCAACATCTGGCTGGGCCCATTAATGGCGGAGGCCGGCCTCACCGCCGCCGACATTACCGCCGCCATTATCGCCTCGGTGGTTCCGGCTTCACTGCCTACGCTGAAATCCCTGTGCCGGGATTTTTTCGGCTGCCCACCATTGGTGATCGGCGAGGAGGGGGTTGCTCTGGGGCTTGAGGTCTTGGTTGACCGGCCCCAAGAGGTCGGCGCCGACCGGCTGGTTAACGCGGTTTCCGCGCATCAGCTCTACGGCGGCCCCTTGATCGTCGTCGATTTCGGCACCGCCACCACCTTCGATATCATTGATACCGACGGCAATTACATCGGCGGCGTCATCGCTCCGGGGGTTAACCTGTCGTTGGAGGCGCTATACAGGGCCGCCGCCCAACTTCCCCTCATCGCTATTCAGCGCACCGATAAAGTCACCGGCAAAAACACCATCGACGCCATGCAGTCTGGCATTTACTGGGGCTATGTCGGGCTGATCGAAGGTTTGGTCAAACGGTTGCAGGATGAACACGGAACCGGGTTGCCGGTCATCGCCACCGGCGGATTGGCGGGGCTGTTTTTAGAAGCCACGGATTGCATCAAACATTCGGACCCGGAACTGACCATGCGCGGCCTTCTCGCCATCTACCGTAAAAATTCATGACCGCTGAAAATCCCGATGAATTGATCTTCCTGCCGCTGGGCGGCGCCGGGGAAATCGGCATGAATCTCAACCTCTACGGCCTCGGCCCACGCGGCCGGGAAACCTGGGTGATGGTTGATTTGGGGATCACCTTCGCCAACGCCTCCCAGCCCGGCCTTGATGTTCTGATGCCGGACCCAGCCTTTATCGTCGAGCGCCGTGAACAACTGGCGGGATTGGTTCTCACCCATGCCCACGAAGACCACCTGGGCGCGGTGCCGTATTTGTGGGAACGCCTGCAATGCCCCATTTACGCGACACCGTTTACGCTTTCGGTCCTGAAACGAAAACTGGCGGAAACCGATTTCGCCGACAAGGTCGAAATCATCGAGGTTCCCCTGGGCGGGCGGTTCCAAGTCGGCCCCTTCGACATGGAATTGATCACGCTGACCCATTCGATCCCCGAGCCCAACGCCATCGCCATCCGCACCAGCCTCGGCACCATCCTGCATACCGGCGACTGGAAATTCGATCCCAGCCCGGTGATCGGCGATACGGCGGACGTGGCGGCGCTGCAAAAACTCGGTGAGGAAGGGGTGTTGGCGATCGTTTGCGATTCCACCAATGTCTTTACGCCCGGCGATTCCGGCTCGGAAGGCGACCTGCTGGAGAGCCTGACCGGGATCATCGCAGGCTGTTCGAAAAAGGTCGCGGTGGCCTGCTTCGCATCCAACGTGGCGCGCCTGGAAACCATCTCCAAGGCCGCCCTGGCCAATGACCGTGACGTGGTGCTGGCCGGGCGCTCGTTGTGGCGGATGAACGACGCGGCGCGTGAAAACGGATACCTCGGCGATGTCCCCGCCTTCATCAGCGAAGAGGACGCCGGCCATATTCCCGACGACAAGGTGTTGTTCATCTGCACCGGCAGCCAGGGGGAGCCGCGCGCGGCGCTGTCCAGGATCGCCCACGGCGACCATGCCCACCTGACCCTGGGCGACGGCGATACGGTAATCTTCTCGTCCCGCATCATCCCCGGCAACGAGGCCTCCATCGGTCGGCTGCACAACGAACTGGTGCGCCAGCGGGTCCGGGTGATTTCGCCGAACGATCACTTTATCCATGTCTCCGGCCACCCGGCCAGGGATGAGCTGACCCGTATGTATCAATTGTCCCAGCCTAAAATTTCGATCCCGGTGCACGGTGAACGCCGCCACCTGGACGCCCATGCGGCGCTCGCCCGGGCGTGTCAGGTGCCGAAGGCCATCGTCAATGAAAATGGCGGCATGATCCGTCTGGCGCCGGGGGAACCCGGCATTTGCGGAGAGGTGCCCTGCGGCCGCTTGGCCCTGGAAGGCAACCGCCTGATCCCATGGGACGGCGAACTCACCAAAAGCCGCATCCGCGCCCTGTATCACGGCACAGCGACGGTGACGGTGGCCTTGGGAGAAGACGACAAGCTTTGCGCCGAGCCCGTGCTGACGACCAACGGCCTGTTG
The DNA here is from genome assembly GCA_027624235.1 of Pseudomonadota bacterium. GTDB lineage: Bacteria > Pseudomonadota > Alphaproteobacteria > Rhodospirillales > Casp-alpha2 > Casp-alpha2. The sequence goes on from JAQBYB010000007.1 coordinate 64,721, forward strand.
GAAGACGGCGAGGAAGACATCGTCGACGCCGCCCTCGACGCCGCCAAGAAGGCCCTGATGGAGATGAAAGCCCAGGACCGCCGCGACGATGGTAAGGTCCGCGAGGCCGTACGTATTGCGGTCCGGCGCAGTTTCCGCAAAAATCTAGACAAGAAGCCTATCTGTAGCGTGCATTTGATCCGCCTTTAAGGAATGACACTAAAACCCATGCCCACATCCAACATCGGCAAACTCAACCACGTCGCCATCGCGGTGCCGGACCTGGACGCCGCCGCCAGGGTCTACCGGGACACCCTGGGCGCCACGGTGTCCGACCCCCAGGCGATGCCCGACCACGGCGTGACGGTGGTCTTCGTCGACGTCGGCAACACCAAGATCGAGCTTTTGCAGCCCCTCGGCGACAATTCCCCGATTGCCAAGTTCCTGGCCGGCAATCCCCAGGGCGGCATGCATCATTTGTGTTTCGAGGTCGATGACATCGCCGCCGCCCGTGACCACCTGACCGAACAGGGCGCCCGCGTTTTAGGCGATGGTGAGCCCAGGACAGGGGCGCACGGCAAGCCGGTGCTGTTCCTGCATCCCAAGGATTTCTCCGGCACCCTGATCGAACTGGAGCAACGATAATGCCTTGGTATACCGGCGTTGCCACCTACGCCATCATCTGGGGGCTGGTGATGTTCATGGTGTTGCCGTGGGGGGTCCGGCGCATCGACCCCGAAGACCTCGGCGACATGGACGACCACGGCGCCCCGGAAAATCCCCGCATTCTGTTCAAGGCTGGTGTTACCACGCTTGCCGCCGCCGTTATCTTCGGTCTGGTCTATCTGGTCATCGCCTCGGGCGTGATTTCGTTCAGGGTTTGAGATGTCCTGGTACTGCGCCGCCGCCAAGGGCAGCCCCATCCACGAAACCTATCACGACAACGAATACGGCTTCCCGCTGCTTGGCAAGAACGGCAACGACGATGAGCGCTACCTGTTCGAGCTGCAATCGCTGGAGCTGTTCCAGGCCGGGCTGTCGTGGGAACTGATTTTAAAGAAACGCCCGACCACGGTGGCCGCCTTCGATAACTTCGACGTCGATACCGTCGCCGCCTATAAGGCCAAGGACATCAAGCGGCTGCTGGGCGATGCCGGGATCATTCGCAACAAGCTCAAGGTCGCGTCGATCATCGAGAACGCCAAGCGCATTCAAGTTTTACGCGATAGCGACGGCGGCTTCGCCAATTGGATCGCCGCCCACCATCCCTTGAACCGGGCCGAATGGACAAAGCTGTTTCGCCAGACCTTCAAGTTCATGGGCGGCGAGATCGTCAATGAATTGCTGATGTGCATCGGCTACCTGCCTGGATCGCACCACCCCGATTGTGCGGCCTATAAGCGCATCGCCAGGATGAAGCCGCCCTGGTCCCAGGTCGATGCGAAGGTATTTTTGGAAAGCTGAAGCCGCGCAAAACAAAAGGCCAGACCGTTGCCGGTCCAGCCTTATTGAGGAAAATGGCCAAACTGATCTGGAAACCACCCAAAAATGGAGGGGTATGTGTGCCTGCCTGACATTAAAAAACCGCAACCACACGCCTTAAACCGCAAAATAGGCGGTCGAGGCGAGTAAAAAACCTCATGCCAAGGGTGAGCGGCACCTATGCGAGAGCGAGAAGCGCCCCATCCAAATAGTTTTTCAACGAAATAGGTTATAAGCAGACCTTTTGCGACTGCCTTCCAAATGTCCGATTTCGGGGGCAAAGCGGAAATGGAGCCTGGTCTTGTCTCCGTCAAACGCCTCCGTTCTGATAATGCATCATGGCGACTTGGCGGCGCTGACGACGATTTCCACCAAAACGTCCGGCTCCAACTCGACGCCACCTATACACGCCCGGGTCGGACGGTTGAGATCACCAAGCCAGGCCTTCCAAACCTCGTTCATCGCCGGCTTCAACTTTATTTCAGTGAGATAAATGGTGGCGCTCAGCAGTCGAGACTTGTCACTGCCGCATTCGGCCAATCGGTCGTCGATCTTGGCCAGGACCTCTTCGGTTTGGCCGGCAACGTCGAGATTGCGGTCCGTCGGGGTGAGGCCGCAGAGGTAGACTGTATCGCCGTGGACGACAGCTCGACTCAAAATTTCACCGGAATCGTGGTGTTCGATGGTCATGGCGGGTCTCCTGCAAGTGGATTGGTAGAGGATCGGGGTTGAAAAAGGTCTGTTTTCGGGGGCAAGGCGGATATCGTTCATGGTTCCGCCCTGCCCAATTCATGCATCGCCGGAAGGTCGCTTAAAGCGTTCGGGGCCTAAGCCGCCTCGTCCTTTTGCGCGGCTTCGGCTTCGGCTTCGGCGACGACTTCGCCCTCTTGTTGCTTGAAGCGCCCGTGCTTGGCGTAAAATTCGTCGGTGGCATTGTGCCGGGCGACCACATGCGGCGCGCCTAACAGGAAATCCCAGAGCGCCAGGATACCGCCGGTCCACATGGTGCGGACCATCGGCCACAGCTTGCGCGACGCGCGCAAGGCTAATTTATCGGCGTTTTCCAGGTGGTGGTAGTTTTCCCGGTCTTCCAGGGCGGCCCGCGCGTAATGGGTGGCGGACCAGTTGCAGCGGTAATGCACGGTGCCGTCGGGACGGAAAATATAGAGCATATTAGGCATCGTCCCGTAGGCCCGGTGGAAGTCGCCTTCCAGGGTATCAACCAGCACCCGGCGGTGTTCGCCGTAGCGTGGCTTGACCAGCTTGGCAGCCTGCAATTTGTCGTCCATCGACTGATGCGCGCCCAGGCGCTCACCCGGATGCGCCTCGCGGGTGTAGATCATGGCGAATTCCACATCCGGAAAATCGGCCATCAGTTCGGCCATGCCATCGATGTTTTTCGTGTACATGGAACACGTCGATGACCCGGTTTCGAGCACCAACCACTTGCCGTTGTAGTCCGACAGTTTCACCGCCTCGCCGGTTTCCAGGTCGGTCAGGGTGAAATCCCTGAGTGGCTGGCTAGCGGCAGGGCCGACAAACAGGTCGAAATTGTAATGGCGCACCTTAAAGCGCTTGTTGTTGTAGACCGGCTTTTCTTGGTTCTCGGACATGGCGTGCTCCCTGCTTTGCGCGGTCGGATAGTACCGATTTCCGAACCCGGCGGCAATCGGCGGATGCCACCACCGGACCCCCAAGTATGGCAGGACGCCAGGCGCACGATTGGTCAACATTGCGTGAGCCGACATTCCCCAGATAGCCTCCTGGTTCGCGGAAATCATACCACCGTGCCCCCATGGCGGGAAAGAGATCATTTTCGCGGCCGCCTGATAACCTGATTTCTCGATTTTCCTGTGTCGGG